>JAFZIX010000255.1 GCA_017554135.1 Bacteroidales bacterium
ATCATAAGTGCCTGTTGCTCCGGGTCGAAACCCAAGATGGAAGACAGAGGAGCAAGCGCAGCCATGATTGCTCCCCCGGGCACACCGGGCGCGGCCACCATCATGATTCCAAGCATCATGACAAACTCCAGGAACTTCCCGAATTCCACCGGCATGCCTGCCATCAGGCAAACCGCAATCGCACAGCATGTAATCTTCATTGCGCTGCCGGGCATATGGATGGTTGCGCATAGCGGCACTGTAAAACCGGCCACATCTTCCCGTACACCGTTCTCCTGGCACTGCTTAAGTGTTACCGGGATAGTGGCAGCGGAACTTGATGTCCCAAGCGCAGTAAAATAAGCCGGGAGCATCTTCCAAAGAAGTTTGAAAGGATTTCTTCCGGTAAATGCACCTGCCACAAGGAATTCATATATCAGCACGAATATGTGAAGCGCGAAGATAATCACTATGATCATGGCAAAGACCTTAAGCACTCCGAACACCTTTCCGCTTGCGGTCATCTCCAGGAAGATACCGAATATATATATAGGTAGGAGTGGTATGATCAGTTTCTCGATCACACGTGCGACGAATGCTTTGAATTCCCCGAAGAAACTCTTCATCACCGGCATTTTCGCATTCGCAATACACAGGCCCATTATGAACGCGAATACCAGTGCGGTCATGACATCGAACATAGCCGGGATGGAGATGCCGAAGTAAGGCTGGAGCGATGCGGCTTCTGCGATATCGGCGGCAGTGCCCACTTTCGAAATAATTGAAGGGAAGAAGGCCTTCCCTACTCCGAAACCGCCCAATGCAACAATCACAGTATCGATATAGGCTATCAGTACCGTCACAAGAAGCATCTTTCCGGCGCCGTGGCCCAGGTCCCCTATCGCTGCCGTTACCAGACCGACAATAATCAGAGGAATCATAAAGCCAAGCAACTGGCTGAATACTCCATTAAAAGTCACAAAGCAACGGACTGCCCAGTCCGGGAAGAAAAAACCAAACCCCACGCCGAGGCATATTGCAATCAGGACGCGGGGTAGTAAACCTAAGTGTATCTTTTTCACTCCTCTGAAGGTTTCATTGTTGTGTAGACGTTAGTGACGTCCTCATCATCCTCCAGAAGGCCGATGAGTTTCTCAAGAGTCGAACGCTGCTCGGGTGTGACTTCCTTCAGTTCCACATTGGGGATCTGCTCGAATCCACCGGAGATGAGTTCGTAACCGTTCTCTTCTATATACTTCTGGATTGTCCCGTATGAGGTGTAGTCTCCATAGATGACAACCTCCTTGCTTTCGTTATCATCTTTGTCGACGACAGTCTCTTCGAACACCTCTTCGGCGCCGTAGTCGATCAATTCCAACTCAAGTTCGTCGAGATCCAGACCTTCGCTTTCCTTGATACGGAAGACGCACTTATGGTCGAACATGAAAGCCACGCTGCCGCTGGTGCCGAGCGAACCTCCGCACTTGTTGAAATAACTGCGGACATTGGCCACGGTGCGGGTATTGTTATCGGTAGCAGTCTCCACGAGATAGGCAATGCCAAAGGGGCCATAGCCTTCGTAGATAACCTCTTTGAAGTCTCCCTGCTTGCTTTCAGTAGCCTTCTTGATAGCGCGCTCGATATTCTCCTTCGGCATCTGCTCGGCACGAGCCTCTGCCATAAGGGCACGCAGACGAGGGTTACCGGTCACATCGGGACCACCCTGCTTTACAGCGATGGTGATTTCCTTTCCAAGTTTGGTGAAGGTGCGGGCCATATGACCCCAGCGCTTCATCTTCCTTTCCTTGCGGAATTCAAACGCTCTTCCCATATTTTATTCCTCCACTGCTGCGATATGACGGTCGATGTCGTATGCCTCGATGCTCTGGGGATACTTGTCTTTGACAATCTTGTAGCACTCCAGTGCAGCGGCATTGTCTCCAAGTTTCTCGAGGGCAAGACCTTCTTTCACAAGATATGCTGCAGCATAGGTATTGTCGGCGGCGGCAACAGCCTTCTTGTATGCAGCAACAGCTGCTTTGTAATCCTCAAGGCCCACATAGGCATCACCCAGGCAGGCAAGAGCGCGGGCGGCCATGATGGGTTCTTTGCCGTTATATTTCTTAAGATAGGAAACAGCGCTCTCGAAATCTCCAAGTTGGAGTTCGCATATACCGGCGTAGAGATAGACAGCCTTTCCGGCCTTGGTGCCATAGGTATCGATTATCTCAGTGAAGCCGAGCACGTTACCGTCTCCATTGAGGGCGAGTTCATATTCACCCTGGGCGAAGTTGTTCTCCGCGGGGAATGCCTGCTCCTGAGCCTCAGCGCACTTGGGCTGATAAATGTACTTTTGATAACCGAGGATGGCGAGCCATATCACTACGATTGCTCCCAGCACGATCCAAATAATATTCTTGTACTTTTCGTAAAACTGTTCGAACTTGGAAACAGAGGTTTCTACCTGTTCCTGGCGAACTTCTTCCTTGGTTTTGGTCTTTGTAGCCATATTGTTTGTTGTTAATTTCATTAAAGCCCGCAAATTTAGTAAAAAACGTTTTTATTTACAACATTACTGATGAGCGGGGCGCAGCAGGTCGAGGACAACCTTGACCGGATTGAATGTCTCCACAGGAACCTCCACGAACAAGGTGTTCCAGCGGCTCATGGAACCATTCCAGAGACCGGGCAGTTCGAGCGCGCGCAATTCCCTGCCCTGGAAACTCTTCGAGGAGATGAATCCTGCATCGGGATCCACGTAATCCGGCAGATTGAACTTTCGACCCTTGTAGTCTTTGAGGCAGCACACAAGATCTACCGGATTGAAATGGG
>JAFZIX010000256.1 GCA_017554135.1 Bacteroidales bacterium
CTTGAAGGGCTTGAATACCAGCAGCATGATGCCGCCTGCAAAGTTCTGCACGGTGCCACTGAGGGCCATACCGATGGCCATGCCGCCGGCCGCCAGGAGAGCTGCCAGAGACGTGGTGTTGATTCCCAGGGTGCCTATCATCACGATAATAAGCAGAACCCACAGGGTGATGGAGATAAGGCTGCTGACAAAGGTGGATAGGGCAGTGTCGGTCTTTTTCTTTGCAAATGACGTGGCTACGGCGCGTTTGATGACTCGGATGATCCATCCGCCGATAATGTAGATTGCGAGCGCTGCAAGCACCTTGAGGCCGAAATGAATGGCCTGATCGGTAAGAGTTTGCAGAATCTGGCTGGGCTCGGCATCTTTCAGCAAGGCGACAGCCTGTTCGGTCTTGGCCTGGATGGAATCTGCACTGAACTTTTCAGGGTCGATTGCATCCTGTGCCTGAAGGAGGGGAAGGGATAATAGTTTCAGCATATTAACATAATATAAATTGTATAACAAATCAAGTTTTAGGACCGGATATCGCTCCGGCCACTTACAAATTTAATAAAAACCTATTATATTTGTATGATATGAAACGACTGCTTTTTTTAATTTTATCTGTTTCGCTGTTTGCCTGCAACGGATCCGGCGGAGATGATAATACTGGCTCCGGGATTCCTTCGGTTCCCGCAAATGTCAAGATCAGTAACCAGACCACTCATTCCGCAGTTCTCGTCTGGGATGCTGTCAGCGATGCGGATTCCTATAACTGGAAACTGGACGAGGGTTCCGCTGCCTTCAAGAGCGGCACCACCAAGAATACCAACATAATAATAGACGGCCTTTCTCAGGGACATAGCTATCTATTTGCTGTACAAGCAGTTAATAATAGTGGCCAATCTGCTTTCTCAGAGCCTCTTACGCTGGATTTCGGGGGTGGAACCATCCCGGATCCGGGCACAACGGATGAGGGCTCCATTTGCACCGATGCTCCCCTGCTGCTCAAACTGGATTCCGCCCCGGAACTGGGTGCATCCGGTTATATTAAAGTGTTCGATTCCGCTGATAATCAAGTAGATGCGATTAATCTTGCAGATCTTGAGGGAGTCACCATCCGCGACGACGGGCAGATGATTCCCAAGACGCAGATTACCGGCTCCACCTTGTTCAACACTACCCTGGATGCCATTAAATCAGCAAGTCGCTGGCGCATAATACATTACACTCCCCTGCGCATCAAAGGCAACACGCTGGAGATCAAACTTCACAGCGGTGTGCTGAATTTCGGCACCGAGTATTATGTTACCGTTGATGCAGGAGTCGTGAAAGGCCATAAAGGTGTTGCAAAGGGAGAATGGAAGTTCAAAACCAAGTCCAGGCCTGCCTCCACCACTGAATTGAGCGTTAAACAAGATAGTAGCGGGGATTTCTGCACGGTCCAGGGGGCAATCACCTACGCCGGCACTCTCGGAAAAGATAATGCGGTTGTAATCAACATTGCATCAGGCACTTACAACGAAACTCCTTTCATCCGGGACAAAAATAATCTGACCTTGCAGGGTGCAGACCGCGCTAATACAATCATCGCTTACGCCAATAACGAAAGTTATGAAAGCGGCAGCGGTGCAAGCAGCACTTCCAAACCCGCAACAGGCGTGGCAATAGGCGCTTCCGGCGGCCGCGGAATGATACTCGCCGAGTCCTGCGACAATCTGGTTTTCAAGAACCTGACCATGAAGAACACCTTCGGCCAGCAGAAAGGCCAGGCGGAGGTTATCTACTTCAACAGCAACTATAAACTGACCATTGAGAACTGTGCCCTGCATTCTCTGCAGGATACCTTCCTGTGCAAAGGTATCGTATGGGTGCATAATTCGCTCATAGCGGGCCATTGCGACTTCATATGGGGGTATCCCAAGGCCTGCCTCTTCGAAGACTGCGAGATACGCGCAGAAGCCTCAGGATACATAGTGCAGGCCCGCGTGCAGAACGCGACGGACAAGGGCTTCGTGTTCCTGAACTGCAGCCTCACCGCAGTTAGCGGAGTGAGCGATGGAAGCATGTATCTGGCGCGCTCCGCCGGTGATGCAAGCCTCTATGACAACGTCACCTATATTAATTGCACAATGTCGCCGGTGATTTCCGCTACGGGCTGGTACACGACCCCTTCCCCGAACCCGGCCTCCCCTACCGCGACTTCCGGCTGGAAGGAGTATGGGAGCAAGGATGCATCCGGCAAGGCGCTGGATACCGGTTCCCGTTCGCGCATGGGCAAGGTCCTGACTGCCGAGGAGGCGGCCGCATATTCTTCAAGGGCAGCAGTGCTGGGTTATTGATATAAGATATGTCTAGAAAAAGAGTCGACTTACTGCTGGAAAACGTCACCATCGAGGCCGTAGCGGCCGAAGGCAAGGCAATTGCCCACAGTCCGGACGGGCAGGTGGTATTCGTGCCTTTCGCCGTCCCCGGCGATGTGGTGGATATCCGCGTACAAAAGAAGAAAAAGAATTATCTGGAAGGCGTCATCAGCGCCATCAAACAGCCTTCAAAGGAGCGCATGGAGCCTTTCTGCAGGCATTTTGGGGTCTGCGGAGGATGCAAGTGGCAGCCTCTCCCCTATTCCCTCCAACTGGAGGCCAAACGGCAGCAGGTATATGACCAGTTGGTGCGCATAGGGCATCTGGACGTGCCGGAGATACTCCCCACACTCCCCTCCGAACGCACCCAGTTCTACCGCAATAAACTGGAATTCACGGCCTCCGAGCGCCGCTGGATACTCCCTGAGGAGGATCCCGAGGGCCTTACGCCCGAACAGCGCTGCGGCCTGGGCTTCCACGTGGGCAAGTTCTTCGACAAGGTACTGGATCTGGAGAAATGCTGGCTGCAGCCGGAACCATCCAATGCCATCCGCCTTTTCGTGAAGAAATATGCCCTGGAGCATGGCATCCCCTTCTATAACCTGAGGGAGAACCGAGGCACCCTACGCTCCGTTTTCGTGCGCACGACCGAGTCCGGGGCGGTGATGGCGATAGTCTGCCTGGCTCAGGAGTTCGATGGCAGAAAGACCTTCCTGGATGCTCTGGCGGCCGAATTCCCGCAGATTACCTCGCTCTACTACATCATCAACTCCAAACTCAACGACAGCATATCGGACCAGACCTGCATACTCTACAAGGGCGACGAGGCCATCTACGAAGAGATGGAAGGACTCCGCTTCAAGATAGGCCCCAAATCCTTCTACCAGACAAACACGCTGCAGGCATATAATCTCTATAAGGTTGCGCGGGAATTTGCAGGGCTGACCGGGTGCGAGGTGGTGTATGACCTATACACCGGCACCGGCACCATCGCCCAGTTCGTCAGCCGCAAGGCCTCCAAGGTGGTGGGCATAGAATACGTGCCTGAGGCCGTTGAGGACGCGAAAGCAAACGCTCTGGCGAACGGGATAGACAACTGCTCATTCTTTGCCGGGGACATGCGCTTCGTGCTGACCAGGGACTTCATAAAGAAGCATGGGCAGCCGGATGTGATGATAGTGGATCCCCCGCGCGCCGGCATGCACCCGGACGTAGTGAAAGTCATAATGGAGGCCGCTCCGGAGCGTATAGTCTATGTCAGTTGCAATCCGGCTTCTCAGGCCAGAGACCTGGCCATGATGGCGGAAAAATATGAAATC
>JAFZIX010000257.1 GCA_017554135.1 Bacteroidales bacterium
AGGACTACAACGCCGCCGTAGCTTTTACGGCAATGGACTATAACGCATCGGCACTCCAGATGCTGGAAGCGCTGCCGGAGACGGACCAGGTCAATTATCTGCTGGCCGTCATCTACAGCCGCCAGGGACGCGACAAAGATGCCGTCGAGCACTACCTTAAAGCCTGCAGGCAGACTCCCGCCTATTGGCACCGGGGCAATCTTGACCCGGAAATATCCGAACTGATTAAAAGGTACAACCTTACAAACAACTAATTACAAACAATTTAACCCCAAAAAGTTATGCGAAAGATTGCATTTCTCGCGGCCGTGGCCGCAACCCTCTGCACCGTGGCGTGCAACAAAGAACTTCCCACCTCTAAAGTGGAGCTCCCTTCCGAATCGGTCCAGATGGCCGATCTGACCCTTTCCGTTGTCGGTAACGCGCCGGCCACCAAATCTTCCAATGCCGATTTCGATGACGACCACAGCGAAGTGGCGAACGTTCAGTTCTTCGTCTTCGACGGAGAGGTGCTGGATGCCTACAAGAAGATCGGCAGCGCCACTTCCACCACGATGACCGTCAAGGCCGGAGACAAGACCGTCTGGGCCGTCGTGAATGCTCCAGACATCAGCAATGTCACCACCCTCACCCAGCTCAAGGCCGTCAGCAGCACCCTGCTCAACAATGCCAGCAACTTCGTAATGGTGGGTTCCAACACCGGAACCGTCCCCAGCGAAGACCCCATCGAGATCGAGGTCAAGCGCATCGCTTCCCGTGTGGTGGTCAAGAAAGTCACCGCCGCCTTCACCAACCCCGCATATGCTTCCATGAGCTGCAAGCTGGTGAAGATGTTCCTCATCAATGCCCCGGGCGACATCAACCTGGAACTGACCAGCGCCCCTACCACCTGGTATGCCCAGCGTGCCTACGAGGCCGTTACCGGTCTTACCGACCATCTCTCCACCAGCGGCGGAAATCACGAACTGAACACAGCCGCCTTCGAGACCGTTTGCCGTCACTACTGCTATCCCAACCCGACCGTAGCAGATTCTCAGGCAACAAGCTGGAGTGCCCGTCACACCAGAATGGTCATCGAGGTGCTGCTTGGCAGCGAGACCTTCTACTATCCCATTACGATGCCTGTCCTCGAGCCCGGTAAATCCTATGAGATTGAGAACCTGACCATCACCCGTAAGGGCTCCAACAACCCCGACCAGCCTATCTCCCTGTCCGACGCCGACTTTGAAATCAGTGTCAAGGAGTGGACTGTTGTCCCTGTCACCGAAGGGATCACCATCTAAGCGACGCGAGGTCGTGATTTGATACTTGTTCATAATGTTGGTGGGGCCGGTGGACCACCCGTGAGAATCCGGCCCCTTTTTCAAATCCATTTTCTATGCGAAGAATACTGACACTTCTGCTGCCCTTGGCTCTGATGCTGCCTGTCTCCTGCAGCAAGGATTTAAGCCCGCAGCAAACCGAAAACCCAGGAGACGAAGAGCATACGGTTACAGTCCAGATTCGCACTTCCAGTGCCAGAACGAAGGCCCATAACACATCCGATCTTCCACTTACGGACGGTGTTCAGACTCTGGACTTGTACATCTTTCACCAGACGGCTACAGAAGAGGACCGTCATGTTTCTCTTACGCCGGACCCAAGCGGAACTACTGAGTTCGAAATCAAGGAAAAGCGGGGCGAACGGGTTGGCATAATAGCGATGGCAAATCTGGATTCGGACACTGCTGCACTGCTTGAAGGGCATACGCTTTCGGACTTTGCCGATGACTACTACATGCCCTGTCCGATTGTCTGGACCGCCAACAACTTTGATTTCGACCGCATCCCGATGGTGGGAGCGCGGGATGCTTCCTTTACCGGTGACAGCACTGTTGAAATTGAGCTGCGCCGCCTGATGTGGCGCATTGATATCGGCAATATCGTCTATAACCCGGAAGACGAAAGCCTGAAAGGCAAAGACGTGTTTGTCAAGAACATTGCCATCACCAATATCGGCAACCACTTCAATCCCACCAAGTCCAATTCCATCGGACATTTCTATACCTGGTATCTTTTCTTCGGAAACGGAGGATATACCGGCAGTTCAACCGGGGCTTTCGGTGGCATTGACGATGGATTCCGTTTCTACACCAATGCGCCTACCGGATGGTCCCAGGCGGGTTCTTGGAATCCAGGAGGTCCCGGAATACTGAACCAAAGCTATCCACGAACCATCAACAATAACTGGAAGGTCGCAAAGGGTGTTCTCAATATAAACGCTACCGGCAAATATCTTACTGCAACCTGCCAGAGTTATGATATTGCGGGCGGTCAAGGTCGCCTTGCTACGGCCGGGGTTACTACTGCCCAGAGCATGACCGTAGGAAAAAGTTTGTACGGTTTTATGGGACGGGGCTGCTTCAGCGTCTATAATATCGTGAGCGCCTATAATGACCAGTCGCAGTATCCCAAACTGGTGATTGAACTGGTTATTGACGGCGTCTCCAAGTTCTACCCGGTGTGCATTACCTATCCGCAGCCGAATACCGTGTATCAGATAGACACGATTACCATCACCGGGGACGGCTCTGACTATTCCAATTTCATTGAGCAAAAGTTCGCCGCGACATTCTCCATCTCTGTAAGGGATTGGGATGAGCTGGAGAT
>JAFZIX010000258.1 GCA_017554135.1 Bacteroidales bacterium
AACGAGGCAAAGCGCTATGACATTAAAGGAAAATCGTACTTCGATTATCCGAATAAATACTATTTCACGGATGTAGGTCTCCGTAACGCCCGCCTGAGTTTCCGACAGATTGATCCCGGCCACATGATGGAGAACATGATCTATATTGAGCTCCTGCGCCGCGGATATGCCGTAGATGTCGGAGTGGTGACCGATCGGAGAAACGGACAGAACAAACAAAAGGAAATTGACTTTGTTGTCAACAGCGGAAGCGGACGAATGTATATCCAGTCTGCCTGGCAGATCCCGGAAGGCAAAAAGGAAACAGCGGAAGAAGACTCCCTGCGACTTCCTGCCGATTTCTTCAGGAAAATCATGATCCGGTCTGACATACCCGGAATTATGACAGATGACAAAGGAATCATTCACTGCAACATCATTGATTTCCTGCTGCGTGATGATCTCATTACCCCGTAAATGCTTGCCACTCTATTTGCATTCGACTGCTTTAAGCGGCTGCGAACAGGATTTTTTACCGTTCACCGCCGCTTTAATTATGTCATTATTGTGTCAACCACTGAGCGCAAAAGGATATCGCGCTCTCGATCTTGCACATATCACGGACTGAAAAGGCCAGTTGCACGGACTTTCGAGGCCACCGTAACGGCGAAATAAGTCCACCATCACGGAGCAAAAGGCCAGCCCAAACTATTGACACTTAACAAAGTAGCTGGTACCATAAACTTGCGTTTACTCATACGCAGGATAGGGCAACGGTGGAGACCGACCTGAGCGGCGGATGAGGTTTTGCGAGGGAGTGGTACCATGCGGTGCCGCTCTTTTTGCGTTTGTGCGAGAAGCCCGGGCATACAGTATCACTCCCTTGGCAAAACCAAAGCGTTAAACTCCGGGGGTCCGGGGGCAGAGCCCCCGCTTAGAACAGGTCAGATTCGTCAGCGGGTTCGGGAGGATCAATCAATCCTTCAGCCATCATCTCAAAGAGTTCCTGCTCTGCGCGGAGTCCATGGATGAAGGGCATCTCCCAGCCCACGCCATCGGCAATGTGGGACGGATTGCAGTATGGATCGTTTCCAGCTTCAACCCACGCTTTCAGATCGGCAATCTCCTCAGGTGTGGCGTCGGGGACTGTACGGAGGTAACGACGCATCTCCTGACGGAGGAAAGCCTTGGACGGCTTCATTTGTCACCACCGGCTTTCAACTGAGCGACAAGGCCATGACGTTCACGCATGGAGACTGTACCTTCCACGGAAACGATGTAGGCATTGTGGACAATCCGGTCCATAATCGCATCATTAATCGGACTATCCTGCGCCGAATCGGTGTTAATCCTGTCGTACCAATCGTCCGTGTCATACTGCGTGCAGAAGATGGTGGAGCCATGCTTCGTTCTGGCTTCCACGATCTCAAACAGGTCGAAAGACTGCTGCAGCGTCAGTGGGCGCATCAGCCATTCGTCCAGGATCAGCAGATCAACCTTGGAGTAGGCTTTCGTAACCTTACGGAACATATTTTCCGCGCGGGCAATGGTCAGTTCATCCAGCAGCTCAGGCATCCGGACATAACGGACAGACTTAAATTTCCTGCAGGCTGCATTGCCCAGGGCACAGGCAATATAGGTCTTTCCATTTCCTGTGGCGCCCTTAAGGATAATGTGGTGCTCCTCGTCGATATAGTCACAGGTGGCAAATCGAGAAAGCTGGGCCTTGTCCAGCTTCCGGTCATCATGGTATTCAATACCTTCCATTGTCGCCGAGGGTATATCCAGATGCGCGTCGCGGATGCGCCGAACCAGTTTGTTGGCCTGCCTGCGATTCCATTCTGCATCGACCAGCAGGCCAAAGCGGTCTTCAAAGGGAACTTGGGCATATGTGGCAGGATCACGAATCTGGGCTTCAAATTCATTTGCCATGGCGCTAAACCGCATTTCACGGAGCTGTTCGACTGTAGACGGATTATTCATGACGCTGTCCTCCCTTGCTGTAATAGGCTGCACCCCTGGTAATACCGTGGCCGTTGGGTTTCTTGGCGGCAGGCCTGTCTACTTCACTATTCTCAGAAGAAGACTTACACAGAGTGCTAATGTTACGGATTGTCGGAGCAGAAGTTAATCGAAGTACCCTTTCACAGGCATCTTCCAGGCGCTCCGCGCCATAACGGTTTCCCAGCCTGGTCAGACTCGCGCATGCTTTAAATCCTTGCTCCGCCTCCTTTCCACTGGTCAGAAAATACTGTACAGTTTCTGTGGTTTTCGGTCCAATCGTATGGGCCCATTCGGTAAATTCCTCGGCGTTGTAGTTGAGGTATTTCCTGTGGGCTTCCGGCATGTGCTCCGGCTTTACCACAGGATCGCGCTGTTCCTTTTCCAGTCGGGCGTGTGCTGCAACTCTGGTTTGCTTGAAGAAGACCTCCACAATATGCTTTGTCAGCTTGACCTCGACTTTTTCGCCAATCAGATCATAGGGAACAGAGTATTTGTTGAGGCCATCACTTACCAGATAGTCATAGCCGACCTTTGGCGTTACCCAGACAGACGGTTCATATGCATGAGTTGGCAGCGGCTGCATGAATGCCTTCTCTTCCATCTCATAGGCAGAGAACCGGCAACCAGTACGGGGTTTCTTGAATGGACGGTGGTTCAATTCTTCCAGCTTTTCGCGTACTGCCGCCTGCGCCTCAGCAATGGAGAAGAACTTCTGGTCTCGCAGAGCTGCTGTAATCCATGTGGAGACAAAACGGACGGAGCCTTCTACCGCAGCTTTGTCATCCGGTTTCCGAACCCTGGCGGGAACGATTGCTGTGCCGTAATGCTCAGCCATCTCTGCATAGCTTTTGTTCAGAACGGTTTCATACCGGTTGTTGGTAATCGTGGCCGTCTTCGCATTGTCAGAAATCAGCAACCGTGTGACGCCGCCGAAGTAGTTGTAGGCGTGAACATGGCAGAGCAGCCAGTTCTCCTGCTTCATGTCGTCACATGCTTCAACGTAGGTGTACCAACTGCAGGGCAATACTGCAACGAAAATGTAAGCAGGCCACTGCTCCCCGGTAGTTTTGTCCGTGATGTACAAAGGATCTCCGGCCCAGTCAACCTGCATGGCATCGCCAGGCTTATGGGTGATTCGCATGGTCGCTTTCGTGACCCGAGCCCAGCGACGGTACTTTTCGCAGAATTGCGTGTACATATAGGGCACTCCACCCATAGCACGCACTTTCCGGCAGTACTCATCCCACAAAAGCGTGAGCGTTACGCCCGTCTTTGCTAACTCGACATGAATCCACTGGTAATCGGGCACGGTATACGGGGAAGCATACGCATACCGCCCAGGGAACAGGAGCTCCTGAATGTCTTCGTTGGTGACATCGTCATCCAACGGCCAGACAAGTCCCGCTGCATCCGCAGCCTTGATTGCGTCAGCTACAGTGTCCCTTGAGCTTTGAACCTCTCGGGCAATACTGCGCTGGCTGGTCCCAAGGCTGTGAAGCCTCAGAATCTCACGATAGTTAGCCATTTGGCCACCTCCTGAACATAGTCACACTTTCGTGTGCCGTGTCCATTATATAAGGTGGCCTTCACCGCCGTGAAGGTGGCCCTAAAAGTCTGTTGCGGTGGCCTTAAAACTCCGTGCAGATGGCCTTATCACGCCGGAATTTATATCTTGCGCGGGGAACACTAATTAGTTCAAGTTTTTTTGCCATAAAACTGTTCCTGCTATCAAGAATCGTCCTGTGCACAAATATCTCTGATTATGATAAAGA
>JAFZIX010000026.1 GCA_017554135.1 Bacteroidales bacterium
AGCAGGAGCAGCGAGTTGCGCCCGACACTCGATATCCAGATATTCATCAGGTCCTCCACGCTCTTCACGCGGTCATTTTCAGACTCCCGCCAGAACCAGCCGGGGCGGATGGAGACGTCGGCTTCGGCAGGCACCCAGTGCGCGCCATATACGTTGCCCTGCTGCAGGGTGTCCCTTGGAGGCGCGCCGGCACCGGGAGTGAATCCTTCGGTATTCAGGGTGCTCCAGTTGGTCTCGCAAGCGATTCCCTTTTCGTTCCCGACCCATCTGCAACCGGGGCCGATATCGCTGAACATGATGGCATTAGGGCTGAGTTCCCGGACGGTGGAATGGAAGAGTGGCCAGTCGTACACCTGCTTCTTGCCGGCCGGCCCCTCGCCGCAGGCACCGTCGAACCAGTGCTCGAAGATCTCCCCGTAGCGGCCGCCGTGCACGTCCTGCAGGGTGCGCACGTACTTGTCGTTATACTCCGGTGTGCCGTAGGCGGGGTCAAACCTGTCCCAGGGGGAGATATAAACCCCGAACTTCAGGCCGTACTCCCGGCATGCGGCGGACAGTTCCGCCAGCACATCCCCCTTGCCATCGCGCCAACTACTCTGCGCAACGGTATGGGTACTCTCCGGATTGGGCCATAGGCAGAACCCGTCGTGATGTTTGGCGGTGATGATCATGCCCTTCATGCCGGCGGCCTTGGCAGTCGCAGCCCACTGGCGGCAGTCCAGCCCGGTCGGCGCGAACAAATCCTCCGGCTCGGTACCCTGCCCCCATTCCAGGCCGCTGAAAGTGTTGGGCCCGAAGTGCACGAACATATTGTATTCCATCTGCTGCCACTCCAACTGGGCGGGACTCGGGACCGGCCCGCGGAACTTTGTGGAACAGCCTGTGCATAAGGCGATAAGCGCCAGAAGAAAGAGAAATCTTTTTGCCATATCCAAAGATAGCATTAGTATTCGGAATATTTTCTATTTTTGTGGAAGTATGAAAAGATTTTGGATTGTATTAGCCCTTATAGCAGCAGTAATCTGCTGCACCAAGGCACCTGAAAAAAACCCGGAAAACACTGAAACACCAGAAACCCCGGAGACTCCGGAGACCCCGCCTCCGCCGGAAAACGAGGTCATTCCCATCAAGGTGTCCGCGTCTTTCGCAGAGACCATCACCGGAGGGCTTCCCAAATGGACCGGAGAAGATACCATCAGTTTCTTCGGTGCCGGCAAGGTCAACCGTAAACTCATCATCTCTTCCAAGGACGGCAATAATGCCGAGTTCTCGGGGGATGGAGATACGTTAGGGCCGTTCTTCGGCATCTGGCCATATAGCGCGGACGCCACCCTCGACAGCAGTATCGTGACAGCGCAAGTGCCTGCAATACAGAAACTTGCTGGCGGAGCAATCGCTCCCGGAGCCCTGGTCGCTGTAGCGTACGCTGAAGAGAAGGAACTCGGGTTCAAGAATGCCTGCGGCCTGCTCCAGATAGAAATTAAAGACGCCGATATCACCAGCATACTGGTACAGAGCCTGGACAGCACGTCGATCGCCGGAAAGATCAGCGTGGATGCCAAGACCGGCATTATCAGCAAGGTGGATGAGCCGTCCAGCCAGATATCCCTGCTGCCGGCAGAGGCCACCTTCGCCCCAGGCACCTACTACATCGCGGCTATCCCCGGATCCTACGGAGACCTCCGCATTTCCCTCGCCCGCAAGACGGACATCAAGAAGGGATTCAAGACGGCAGCGAAAGCGGAACTAGAACGAAGCAAGGCCCTGCCGCTGGGCAGCCTGGATGCCTCCGAGGTGGAATGGGGCTACTTCATCAACAACTACGAAGATCTCAAGGCATGGGTGGCCGACAAGGCCAACTGGAACAAGGACGGAGAGACCGTCTCCCTGACGGGGGATATCAATATGAAGGATGAGCCCTGGACACCGCTGAGCGACAGTTATCCCGGCACATTCGAAGGCGGCAACCACTGCATCAGCCACGTGAACATCCAGTCCAACGAGGTGGCGAACGTGGGCTTCTTCGGGAAGAACTATGCGAAGGTTATCAAAAATGTGGTGTTCGGTTCCGAAGACGGAGAGACGTACGACGGCACTTCCGTCATCAAGAACGGATATAACACCACCAGCACCAGCGCATACTGGAGTTATACCGGAATAGTCACCCTGCCGGCGGCGGATGTCAAATACGTCACCAACTTCATCCCAATCACCGTCCTGAAGGGCTCCAACCGCAGCAGCCGCGTGGGCGGCATCGCCGGCTGGGCTACCGGAAAAATCAATATCATCAGTTGCACCAACCGCGGCCCCATTACCATAGAGGACCACGAAATTACCAGCGGCTCTTCTTATAAATATCTAGCGGCAGGAGGAATTCTTGGCGGATGCAACACTGAATCGGCAGAAGTGGTGGTAGCTGATTGTTCCAATTACGCCAGAATACATAGCAGCAATCACAGTGAATACGGCCTGGGCGGAATAGTGGGGCTTATTTATAGCACGACATCCTCCCTGATAATTAATAATTGTGTAAACGAAGGAGACGTTGAGCAGGAATATGTCGCGACACATAACGACATATTCACAATCGGAGGAATAATCGGCAAGGTGGCATGTAAGGCAAACGCGACTATTCCTAATATAGAAGGCTGCATCAACAGAGGGCATATTTACAGTGAAGCGGTGCATCAGCATTTCGTAGGAGGCATCGCAGGCCATGCTGAAGGTGTTAACATCTCCGTTTGCAATAATGAGGGTAAAGTTGAAATAAACCACGACAAACAAGCCTCCACCCGCTTCCAGTATATTGGCGGCATACTTGGCGCAGCCATGGCTGGCGGCGGTTCAAATGAGGTTTGCGGATGCTATCACGGCGGCAAGATAATAATGAAAGTCGCCTCTTCCGGGCACAACAAGACTCCTTCGAGTTCCACCACCTTCACCGGAGTGAATGCCGGCGGAATAGTAGGCATGGCGGGAGCTATGGCAAAACTTTGCGATAATTATAACGAAGGTAATCTGGAGGCGGAAAACGCTTTCACAAGCGCCAAATATCCCGCCACCCTGCATGCCGGGGGCATATTAGGTTATGATTATGGCCCGGTTGAAGAATTCGGTGGCAACCGCTTCTTCGGTAAACTTAGCGCCAAGGCTACAGGAGATTCCGCTGTTCCGGCTGAAATCTGCGCCGGAGGCCTGGTGGGAAGGCTCAAGAGTTCCACCATCACTAGTGGGGAGGGTAAAGGCGAAATTACGGTCAGCGCGGAGGGTGATGAGAATAACATTTATGCCGGATCTATAGCCGGATATAACGAAGGCACCATCAGCAACTGCTCCTACGGTGGCTCTGTCAATAATAAATCTGCCGACGAAAACAATATAGTCGGCGGCGGCAATCAGCCCGGCGGGGCTGGCACGGAACCTCCTATCCAAGGCGGAACCTTCAGTGTCAGCGAAACGTCCATCTCCTTCCCCGGCACCGGCTTCAGCAAACAGGCCCTGGTGGTGACCGCGGGAGAAAAGGCTCTCAGCATCTCGGCAGAAGGCCTGGCCTGGCTGAAAACCGAATCCATCCCCACCAGCGTGGCGGCAGGGCAGGGCATTTCCATCCCCATACTGCCCCGCACCGGCAATATCGACGAGCAGCGCAGCGGTACCTTGACCGTCAAGGAAGATGGTGGAGAAACCAAGACCGTCGCCATCAGCCAGGCCACCATACCCGCCAATGTGGAAGGATTCCCGGCGCGCTGGGAGATCGATAAGGGCGTGACTTATACCGAGGGCAATGCGGCCGGCCAGCGCTGGCTGAACGAGGGCATAGCGGAGACGGTGAAAACAAACGACATCGCTTCCACATCCCCCGGCGTGGGTTACATCTCCGCCGGCAGCGGCACCCCGGGGCATAATGTCGTCTATTCCGTCGCCCCTTCCGGCACCCAGAACATCAGCATAGGCAACCTGGACGAGGGCGACTACATCCAGTTCAGCGTGCCCACCGTGAGCATGCCGGCAGGAACCGATATCGATTTCATGGTGACCATCAACACCAATAACAACAAGACGCCGAAGTACTGGCTCTTCGAGTATTGGGACGATGGAAAATGGAACGCGCAGCCGCGCTATACCGCCACCGAGGATCCCAACGTCAAGTATTCCCTGGATGTGTACGACTACGACAGCAAAAACCACAGAACCTATATCACCACCTTCCGCCTCACCAAGCCGGTGAGCAACGATTTCGTGAAGATGCGCCTGCGTGCGGTGGGCAAGATAAATTGCAACGGAACCGCCCTGGTGGCCACCCCCAATGCCTACATGAACTTCCCCTGTACCACCTACCGTTCCTGCGAGATAGTGGCCTACCCGGGAATAGCGGCGAAGGAGAGCACCCCTGTGAAGATACTCCAATTGGGCAACAGTTTCACCTACTACCACGGCTCAGCATTCAAACTGAAGCAGATCTGCCGGGCGGAAGGGCACGCCACCGACGTGCGCATCAACGTGAAGGGTTCGCAGGAGTTCGCCGAGCATCTGGACGTGCTGCCGTTCTCCCAGAGGGTGGTGGCCGAAGGCGGATACGACAAGGCCATCATCCAGGACGGCT
>JAFZIX010000259.1 GCA_017554135.1 Bacteroidales bacterium
TCAACACCACGGACCTTCAGTACTATAAGTTCGAGATGGGAAATCCCGTTTATATCGGGGACAGGCTGCAGTTCGTGATTTATTTAAGACCTGTAGTGGTGGCGGATTACGCACTCTACTATGGGACTCTTTATATAGACCGGGAAACCCTGCTATTCAGCAGGATTGAGTTGAGTCTGGATGTAGGAGATGCCGCCAAGGCCACCAAAATGATGCTGGTGAGCAAGCCGTTGAGCCTTCGCTTCACTCCCAAGGAACTTTCGTTCACGATGACCTACCGTCCTTCGGAAACAGGTGCGCGCCTGGAGTATTTCCGCTCTTCCATGCGATTCAATTGTGATTGGAAGAAGCGTTTGCTGAAGACTCAGTACACCGTGGTGAATGAATTGGTCACTACGGATTTGACCGTACCGCCCGTTCCCATCCCGCGCAGCGAATTATTTCACTCCAGCGATATCCTCTCCGACAAAGCGATAGAGTTTCAGGATCCGGATTTCTGGAAGGATTACAACATAATCGAGCCTTCGGAGAGTCTCGAAAATGCAATTAATAAGTTAAAGAAATAGCACTGAAATGAAAAGAACCGCTGTCCTCGTTTTTGCGGCACTGCTTCTGTTTGCCGGATGTTCGCAAACTCCAAAAGTCGATTATAAGGTCTGGTATGACTGGCCGGAAAGGTATCTCCCGGAATTCAACAAGATTGGCGAACCTGCGGTGCAGGGCGTCAAGACCAATATCGACCTGGTGGATATCGACGATACGAAGGATCATTTCTGCGTCTTGTTCGAGACTACCCTGAAGGTCAGGACGGAAGAGGAATACAATTTCACCCTCACCACCGACGACGGCAGCAGGCTCTATATCGACGGCGAGTTGCTGATAGTGAACGACGGCGCTCATGGGCCTATCGAGAAGAAATGCTCCAAGGTGCTCTCCAAGGGCAAACACCCCATCCGCATCGAGTTCTTCGACTTCGACAAGGGGCAGTCGCTGGTCTTCCGCTATTCAACTCCTACCATCGCCGACCGCGAGTTGAACGACAAGGTGCTGGAGAAAGAGGACAGGGCGTCCGACCGTCACGGCTTCGTGAAGCCGCAGGTGAAAGAGGCTTATGCGCGTTTCGCTGAATGGAAGGGGGATGATGAGGTTGTGGTTTTCCCCATCCTCACCGACATCCATACCGCCGGGCGCTTCTCCTACAAGCACATAGGCTATGCGAAAAAGGCTGCCTATAAGTTCGGCGCGGATTTCATGGCGTTGCTGGGAGATATAGGCCTGAACAGTTATCCCGCCACTATCGACGCCTCTTATGCCAGGGAAATCCTCAATAATACGAGGAACCAGATGCAGAAGTATGACGGCATCTGGATCTATGCTCCCGGCAATCATGACTGGGACGGTGGAGAAGGGGAGGCTCTCTCCGAAGAATTCCTCTCCGATTTCTTCCAGAAGCCTTGGGAGGAGAAAGCCGGCGGCAACCTGCACCTCACTCCGGGCAAGACTTATGGTTATCTGGACATCCCTGCGAAGAACTTCCGCGTGGTATTCCTGAACAGCGAAGCCACCGGCACCAAGGGCACGTATTATATTTTCGGAGAGGAGCAACTGGAATGGCTGGCCTCCGTTTTCGAGGAGACTCCCGCTGAAACCCAGGTTCTGCTTGTCTGCCACTGGATGCCGCATCCGCTGGGAGTCTGGAATGCTGTTTCGATGAATCCCGTGCGCAAGGAACCCTCATCCGTGATGATGGATTTCCTCGCCTCCTGGGCGGAAAAGGTCAATATAGTCGGGCTCTTTACGGGCGACGCCCACGTGAACTTCCATCGCGTGGACAGGGGCGTAAACTATTATGTGACACAGGGTTACGGCTGGGTCAGCCCCGACCTTATGCTCCCCGGACAGAAGCACGCATTCTTCAACTACCTGGAAAGCCTCTGCATAGATATGATCGCAGTCAAGCCCGCCACCCGCGAGGTCCACACCTTCCGCATCGGTGCCGGCGGCGCTGAATACGATAGTGAATTTGGATATTAAGATATGATTTGCACCTGCATACAGAATAAGAGTTACGATGAGATTTTCTCTCTGCTGGATGATCCGTGGATAGAGATGGCGGAGATCCGGCTGGACCGCTGCAGCCTTTCGGATGAGGAGATAGAGGACCTGTTCGGGAATACGGATACGCCGTTGATTGCAACCTGCCGTATCGCCGAGGTTGGCGCGAAGGAGGCAGAGCGCCTTTTGGGGCTTGCTATTCGTGCCGGGGCCCGCTTTGCCGATCTTGAGGTTGAGGCGGATGCCGGTTTCAGCAAGCGTTTCCGCGCAGTTTGCGAGGAGTGCGGCACGGAGATCATCCGCTCGTTCCATGACTTTTCCGGCACTCCGGATTTGGAATATCTGCAGCAGGTTCGCGACCGCTGTTACCGCTACGGCGCCGACATCGCCAAGGTGGTTGTCACGGCTCGGAATGAGGCTGACGCCGAAAGGGTTCTGGCGTTGTACGGCTCCGTCATTCCCGGCTTGACCGGGAATCTCCTGGCCTTCGCCATGGGCGAACCCGGCCGGACCACCCGCATCGAATCCCTGCGCCGCGGCGCCCCCTTCGCCTACGCCTCCCTCACCGCCGATGACGCCACCGCCCCCGGGCAGATCGACTACATCACCATGCACCGCGAAGTCTACGGGCTCTGGCGCGGCTTCTTCCGCAACACCCTGCAGATGCCCGCCTCCAAAAGTTTCGCGCAGCGCGCCATCATCGCCGCCGCCCTCGCCGACGGACGCAGCCATCTCCGCGGATATTCCCCCTGCGCCGACAGCGAATCCGCCCTTGAAGTCGCCCGCACCCTCGGCGCCAAAGTCCGCCTCGACGGCAGCACCCTCACCATCGACGGCATCGGCGGAGCGCACACATCCCTCGAAACCCTCCACACCGGCGAATCCGGGCTGCTCACGCGCCTGATGATTCCGCTGATGGCAACAATAAACGACCGCCCCGTCACCATCACCGGCGAGAAAACCCTCACCCGCCGCCCTCTGAAGGGGGTGAGCGATATCATGGCCTCGTTCGGGGTGATCGTGCGCGAAAACACCGTCCCCATGCGCGTGGAAGGCCGCATCATCCCCGGCGTGGCGGAAATCTCCGGCAAAGACGGCTCGCAACTGATATCGGGCCTGCTGACCGCCTTGCCTCTCTTCGACAAACCCTCGACTCTCATCGTCACCGACCCCAAGAGCATCCCCTACATGTTCATCACCTGCGATGTGCTGAAGCACTTCGGCATCAGGATCTCTTCGGAGATGGAGGGGGATGCGAAGATGATAGAGGAGCAGGATTGGAGCGGATGCACCGGCGTGACCTTCAAGATCCGCGGCGGGCAGAAGTACCACGCTGCCGATTTCGATATCGAAGGCGACTGGAGCAGCGCGGCGAACTTCCTGGTGGCCGGCGCCCTGTTCGGAAAGGCCGAGGTGCTGGGGCTGGATACATCCTCCCTGCAGGCGGATCTTTCGATTGCTGATATCCTGGTCGAAGCCGGGGCCGTGGTGTCGGAGCTGGATGACGCCGTGTGCGTTTCGCGTGCTCCGCTGGAGGCTTTTGCCGCAGACCTGAATAATGCGCCGGATATCTTCCCGATCGTTTCTGTGCTGGCGGCGTTTTGTGCCGGCGAGAGCGTGATTTCCGGGGTTGGACGGCTGGTAGGCAAGGAGAGCGACCGGGCCTCTGCGATTCTGGAGATGCTTTCCGGCCTGGGTGTTCAGGCGTTTATTACCGGTGATGACCTGCATGTTTGTGGCGAGACTCTGACCTCCCGCCTGCTAAATGGCCGGCTGCTGCACGGCGGCTCCTTCACCTCCCGCGCCGACCACCGCATGGCCATGGCCCTCCGCATCGCCGCCCTCGGCGCCACATCCCCCGTCATTATTGACGATACTGCCTGCGTCGCCAAATCCTTCCCCACCTTCTGGGAGATGTTTGATTAAGGCGCCTCAATCCAGCCTAGTTACCACTGTTCTATAATGGTTTATACGGGTTGTGGAGCGTAAGTTGTTGATTTATAACTAAATACTAGAAACGCCTCTACAGTGCCGACTGTAGAGGCGTTTCTTTGAAATAGTTGAGTATCAAATAGTTGGCCTCCATCAAACTTAAATTTTAGAAATTACCCCCTGTCGTACCCCCGGATTGTTTTTGAAAAACCCTACCTTTTTGCAAAAAATGGTCAAGGAAATCACAGTTGGGCACATTTATCAAAGAACAATTGATGGCTATCTTTTGTTTTATACAATACCGGACTTTCTGGTATTCTTTTCTATTGTTTGCATTTGTTCCAAAAGGCATAAGGTTAAACTATTAGGGATTTGTCCTATGTTCGATCACACTCATCTGCTTGCAAAAGTATCTGAAAGAAGAGAAGTCAGCGGGTTTGTGCAGGAGTATACTTCATTATACTCGAGAGAATTGAATATCAGCATTGGAAGCGATGGACCGGTCTTTCGTCGCAATTATGGATTTGCCGCCAAGGTGGGCATGAAGGCAATTCGCGATGCTTGTTCTTATCACTACAACAACCCTGGCGAGAAGAAACTATGTAAAAGAGCGGAAGAATACAGATGGACCTTTTTAGCTTATGCCGTAAGCAATCACCCTTTTTCCGAAAAGATAATCCTTAGTCTGGCATCAAGTCCCATGAGAAGGGCCATGAAAATGATAAAGTATTATGCATCCAGAGACATCTATTTAAAGCATGAATGGTTGGAGAAAATGTTTGCACCTCTGTCAGCGCAAGAAAAGAACCAGCTAATAGACTATATAATAGTATCTTACAATGTCATTGACTACGAGGAATTGATTTCGTATTACGGTTCTTATGAAATGGCCTGCCTGGCATTCGCCTCAAATCAGGGCAAGGAGTTTGATGTCAAGGAAGAATTTGTGCCCGGGAGTCATAAACCATACTATGAGATTCCAAAAGTGCTGCAGGCAAAGCATTATTTTAAACATGTAAAAGATGCATTAAGACTCCCTTTGACGGAAAGAGTAAACTTAATGTATATGTTGAAGGACGAAACAAATGCTTCCTGGGTGCAATTAAGGAAGTATCTTCGTTTCAAGAAGGCATAGTGGCCGTTTGACCTCGTGGAGCATAAGTTGCTGATTCACAACGAAATCGCAGAAATGCCTCTACAGTGTCGGTTGTAGAGGCATTTCCGGTAATACATTGAATAATAGATAGTTGCGCTCCATGCGCCTTAGAGTTCCCAGGCGCCGCCGGGGGCGAAGACGCTGGAGACAAGCTGGTCGTAGAAGCGGCCGCGCTTGGCGAGGTCCAGGACATTGTAGCGCCAGCGCATCAACTGCACTTTGGGGAACATGTCGCGGATATCCTTCCGCGTGATGCCGATGTGCTCAGGCTCGTAGGGCGCGCCCGCAATCTTGAACAAAGTCTGCATCTTCTCGAAAGAATAGACCTGCCCGGCAATGCGCTCCTTCAAAGACGGCCAAGCATCGCGCACGGCGGTCAGTTCGCGCCGCACCCCTTCAGCATCCGAATACTTCTGGGTTATCTGGTCGTAGCCCAACTTCGGCGCGGGGAAATCCTTGAAAATCTCCAACGCACGGGCCTGCTCTTCGGCCAGCGAAGGCCAGGCCGCAACGCACGCATCGATATCCAATTTGGAAAGGTCGTACTTCAGGAACTCCTCCAGCACCGCGCACATGGTCAGGGTGCCGATTGCCACCTGGAATCCGTGCGAAACGAACTTGCCGTTGTAGCGGTGATGTGTCATGTCCAGGATGTGGGAGAAAAGGTGGTCGCAGCAGGATGCGGGGCGGCTGGAACGCGCGGCCTGCATCGCGAAACCGCTGAGTATCAGGCCCTCGAAGAGATCCGCCACCGCGGCAGGTTCTCCGGCGGCAACCCCGGCTGGATTGGCCAGAAGCGCGTCAAGATCATCCTGCAGCACATGCCATGCGGCAGGCTGGATAGGCTCGGTGCCGACGACATTCGCTATCATCCACTCCGCGCCGGCAGGAATCTTTGCAGCAAGATCCGCGTAGCCGGCGGCTGTCATCGCCTTAGGCGCGGCCGCGATTACATCCACATCCGCCACCACCGCGACGGGAGCGGGGCAGTCGAAAGTCTGCTTGGCATTCTGGTAGGTGATGGATGCCCCGAAAGAGGTGTAACCGTCCACCGAAGCGGCTGTGGGCACGGTCAGATAACTCTGCTTATGATGATGCGAGCAGAGTTTGCAGAGGTCGTTGATGGTGCCGGATCCCACAGAAACCGCAATCGCGCCGGTCTCGTCCAGCACGCGGTCGAGTTCCTCGATATGATCCCAGTCCGCGTGGAATTCATCCTCCTTGAAAAGGTATTTCTGCGTAGGGATGCCCGCGTCTTTCAGCGCCAGGAAGACGGCCTCTCCAGCCACTCGCCAGGTGTTTTTGTCGGCTACCACGAGCGCCTCGCGGCCGGGGAAAAACTTTCCGAAAAGTTCTGGTACACGTCCAAGGATGCCTTGCCCGAGTTCAAAGGCTTTGGTGTCGGTTGCCACATTGAGAGCGGCGGCTATTCTTTCTTCAGATGTCATGGTTTAAGCGAATTGTTCTACAAATTTAATAAAAGCGGCCTTGTTTTTGTTCAAGTCGCTTCGTAATTTTGTGCTATGAGAAGAGTTTTAGCATTCCTTTTTGTCGCCTGCGTCTGCCTGGGAGCCGCTGCGCAGAGCCTCCCCTCCAAGTTGGAAGTAAAGATCAAGTCCAAAGATCACGTGCAGGGCATGGCCATCGACACCCTCGCCCGCTGCTTCTACCTGTCCTTCACCACGAGCATGGTGAAAGTGGATTACGAGGGCAACGTGCTCGCCAGCATCGATTCCATCAACGGCCACCTCGGCGCGATGACTTTCGACCCCGCCAGCCGCAAGTTGTACGCCTCGTTCGAGTGCAAGGACGATGTGATAGGCCAGGGAATCGCAAAGCATCTTGGCAAGGATACATTCACGCAGTCGAAGTTTTATATAATGGAGTTTGATGTGGACGGCAAAACGGCGCAGCTCGGCGCCGGCAATCCGGTAGTTGAGGGCCAGTGGGAGGTCACCGAGGCCATCAACGACTATAAGGTGCGATACGGATGCTCCGGGATTGACGGCGTGACCATCGCTCCGCAGATAGGAAAAAAGAAGGGCAAACCGCGCCTCTACGTGGCTTACGGCATCTACGGGGACATATCCCGCCGGGACAACGACCATCAGATTCTGCTGGAATACAAACTGGACCAGTTCAAGGCCGGCGTCACTCCTAAGGCGTCCGCCAAATATTTCGTTTTCACCGGAAATACCAGTTGGGGTGTGCAGAACCTGTGTTACGATTCCAAAACGGGTTGCATTTTCATGGCGTGCTATGCCGGCCAGAAGCCCGAATATCCGAATTTCACCCTGTTCGCCGTGCCGGTTGCACAGAAGCCTGTGAAGAAAGTGTTGCGCGGATTGGAGAACGATGGCGAGCATCTTTCGCTGGCGCTATTGCAGCAGGGCCTGCTCAGCAGCGTTAAGGGGCTTCGCGGATGGCGATTCGGCGACCCGTCTACCGGCGTCTGTACCCTTGGTGACGGCACATGGTTCGTATCCACGCCGCTAAAATTAAAAAAGGGCTTCCAGACCGCCACCATCCACCAACTCAAATGGAAGGGCGGACCCCAGGAGAATCCGTTTGAATAATCCTACAGCAAATCCGCCAGGACTATGGCGGTCATGGCCTCCACAACCACCGGGGTGCGGAGGGCGAAGCACACGTCGTGGCGGCCGCGGACCTGAAGGATAGCCTCTTTCTTTTTCTCGAAATCCCAGGTAGCCTGGGGTTTGGCGATGCTGGATGTGGGTTTGAATGCCACACGGAACACTATCGGCGCTCCGTTGGTCAATCCACCGTTGATTCCGCCCGAACCATTCTTGACAGGTCCGTCCGGCCCGAAAGGATCATTGTGTTGTGAGCCTTTCATCCGCGCAGCCTTGAATCCGTCGCCGAACTCGATGCCGCGCACACCCGGAATCGCAAATATCGCGTGCGCCAGGCAACTCTCCACTGAATCCCAGAAAGGATCGCCCACGCCCACGCCGAGGCCGGTGACTATGCATTCCACCACTCCGCCCAGGGAATCACCCTCGGCGGCAACCGCCTCCAGCATGTCATCCCATTTTGCGTCATTGGTCTCGCCGCCCAGTTCTACCAATTCGGAGTAAATCTGCACGTCCAACTTCTGGGGCGCATCCTCCGTGCCATACTCGGCATTCAGAATCTTTTTTGCAACCACGCCGGCGGCCACTATGGGCAGGGTCAGGCGCCCGGAAAAATGCCCTCCGCCGCGGGGATCGTTCGCGAAATTATATTTGATGTTGGCCACGTAATCCGCATGCCCGGGCCGGGGAATAGCCGCGAACTGCTCGTAATCCTGGCTCTGCACGTTGGAGTTCCAGAACACGATGGTCAGCGGCGCTCCGGTGGTGTATCCTTCGTAAACTCCGCTCAGGATCTTGGGCTTATCCGCCTCGCGTCGCGGAGTCGTCCCCTTCGCGCCGGGGGCCCGGCGCGCTATATCCGCCTCGAAATCCGCCTCGCTCAGCGGGATATTCTCCGGCACGCCGTCCAGCACCACGCCTATGGCCGGCCCGTGGCTCTCGCCGAAGATAGATACCTTGAAATACTGTCCGAATGTATTCATATAAACGCAAAGATAGGAAAAAACACTATCTTTGCACAACTTATGGCAGAACAAAAAGACATCCTCGCGGCAGCGGTCGAAAAAGAGTACAGCGAGGGTTTCGTCACGGATATTGAGCAGGAGTTCATCCCCAAAGGGCTGAACGAGGA
>JAFZIX010000260.1 GCA_017554135.1 Bacteroidales bacterium
GAAAACCATCACCCTGGCCTTCCCCTGGCGCACCCTTCACGCCCGCATCTGGAAAGTGGCGGTCGGCCGCACGGATCTTTACCTCCTGGACACCGACTTCGAGGATAACCTCGCCGAAGACAGGCAGATTACCTACCAGCTTTACGGCGGCGACTGGGAAAACCGCCTCAAGCAGGAAATACTCCTCGGCATCGGCGGCATCCGCGCCCTTCGCGCCATCGGCCTGCATCCTGCCATTTACCACTCCAACGAAGGCCATGCCGCATTTATCGGCCTTGAGCGCCTCCGCGAGTATATGTATGAGCAGAAGATGGATTACAGCGAGGCGATGGAACTGGTGCGTGCCAGCGGCCTGTTCACCACGCACACTCCGGTTCCCGCCGGGCACGACGCCTTCGAAGAGGATATGATGTACCGTTATTTCGGTCATTATCCTTCCCGTTTCGGCATCAGCTGGGAGACACTGCTGGGCCTGGGCAAGGTGAACGTGGACGACCATAACGAGCGCTTCAGCATGAGCATCCTGGCAGCCAACTGTTCGCAGAACGTAAACGGCGTTTCGATGCTGCACGGCAAGGTGAGCCAGGGCATCTTCGCCAATATGTACAAGGGATATCTCCCCGAGGAACTGCATATCAGTTATGTTACCAACGGCGTACACTATCCCACCTGGGCTTCCAAGGAATGGAAGGCCGTCCATGCAAAGGTCTTCGGTCCGGAATTCCAGACCCACCACTACGACAAGCGCTGTTTCGAGGGACTCTACAATGTGTCCGACGACGAAATCTGGAACACCCGCAAGGTTCTAAAGAAGGAACTCATCCGCATCATCAACGACCGTCTCGCCAATCCGGAAGTGAGCAGCCACTATTCTCCCAGCGAGGTAGTAGCCATCAAGGAGAATCTGCGCGAGGATGTGCTGACGATAGGATTCGCCCGCCGCTTCGCAACCTACAAGCGCGCCACCCTGCTGTTCTCCGATCTGGATAAACTGGATGAGATAGTCAATGACCCTGTTCATCCGGTGCAGTTCATTTTCGCCGGAAAGGCGCACCCCGCCGACGGTGCCGGCCAGGACCTCATCAAGCAGATAATCGAGATCTCCAAGCAGGACCGTTTCCTTGGCAAGATAGTCTTCGTGCCCGGATACGACATCTCCCTCGCAAAGAGGCTGGTGCAGGGCGTGGACGTATGGCTCAACAACCCGACGCGCCCCCTCGAGGCCTCCGGAACTTCCGGCGAAAAGGCCGTAATGAACGGCGTCATGCACTTCTCCGTGCTCGACGGATGGTGGGTGGAAGGCTACAAGGAAGGTTGCGGCTGGGCTCTGCCTCTCGAAAAGACCTACGAGGACCAGAACTACCAGAACGAACTCGATGCCGCCAAGATTTATGGCATAATCGAGAATGAGATAGCCCCTGCATACTATAGCAAGGACCCCGCCACCGGCATTTCCGCCGAGTGGCTGGGATTCATCCGCAATACCATCGCACACGTGGCTTGCAACTTCACCACCAACAGGATGATGGAGGATTACTGCATCCAGTATTATCAGCCGCAGTACGACCGCTTCAACTCCCTCCTCGCCGACAACTGCGCCAAGGCGCGTGAGATTGCCGCCTGGAAAAAGAAGGTGGAGGATGCCTGGCCGAATATCTCCATCAAGAGTTATTCTTCGCCGAACGCCTCCTATGTGCTTTCGCAGGATAATCCCCTCGCCAGCGAGGTAGTCGCGGATCTTGCGGGCCTGTCGCCAGAAGATATAGGTGTGGAGATGATTTTCGCAGTGGCGGATAAGAAGAATGAGTTGCATATCCAGGAGACCGTTCAATATGACGTGGTTTCCTTTGAGGATGGAGTGGCTACCTACCGCACCTCCGTTATCCCCGAGCGCACCGGTATGTACCAGATAGGCGTGCGGCTTTATGCCAAGAACGCCCTTCTTCCCCACAGAATGGATTTCCCTCTGGTGAAATGGCTGTAATCGCTACAGGATTCTTCGACGGCGTGCATATCGGCCACCGTCTGGTGATTGAGACTCTCGTATCCGAGGCGCGCAAGCGCGGGGAAGAGAGTCTCGTTCTCACCTTTTGGCCGCACCCTCGAATAGTCCTCCAGGATGATGCTATGGAACTCCGGCTGCTGAATACTGCGGCGGAGAAATTGTCTTTGTTGAAAGGCTTGGGCATCGACAGGGTTGAGCAGATGGAGTTCACCAAGGAGTTCAGTATGATGAATACCGAGCAGTACCTGCGTGAGATAGTCAAGGAGAAATACGGCGGCACCGCCATTCTTCTGGGCTACGACAACCGCATCGGTCACGATTCCCTGAATCCCGTGCAGACGGCCGAAATAGCCGCTTCCCTTGGCTTGGACGTAATTCGTGCAGATAAGGTATCTGCCGTTGGTATTGCCGTGAGTTCCACCAAGATCCGCACGGCCCTCAAGAACGGTGATGTGGAAACGGCTTCCGAGTATCTTTGCTACGACTATAGCCTTTCCGGCATCGTTGTTCACGGCAAGAAACTGGGACGCACCATAGGATTTCCTACCGCCAATCTGGAATTGGATGAGCCCTTGAAGTTGATTCCTGCTATCGGAGTTTATCTTTCAAGGGTGCAGGTGGGAGGACGCAGTTTCTATGGTATGACCAATGTGGGGCCCACCATTGAAACTCACATCTTCGATTTCGACGAAGAGATTTACGGGGAAACGATTCATGTGAGTTTCGTGAAGCGCATCCGGGACGAAATAGGCTTCCCCACGCTGGAAGATTTGAAAGCCCAGTTGCACAAGGATGAGGATTATTGTAAAAAATTGTTATCTTTGCACAAATAACCAACCGAGGGTTCTGCTTTTCAGGCAGGACTCCTTTTTGATTGAATATGGTAGCAATACATTATATGAGCCAGGAAGGGCTCGATAAATTGAAGAAGGAACTGGCCGATGCTCTGGCACAGCGCCCCGTCATCTCCGCGGCGATTGCGGAGGCCCGCGAGAAGGGTGATCTCTCGGAGAATGCAGAATATGAGTCCGCACGCGAGGCGCAGGGGCTCCTGGAAATGAAGATTGCGAATCTTCAGAACCAGGTGGCAAACGCCAAAGTGGTGGATTCTTCCCAGCTCGGCACCGATAAAGTGCAGATGCTCAACAAGGTGAAGGTGCAGAACCTCTCCGCCGGGATGACGATGGAGTTCACCATCGTGGGCGAGACCGAAGCCGACTTCAGCAAAGGCCGTCTTGCGGCCACCACTCCCATCGCCAAGGCTCTCCTGGGTCACGGAAAGGGTGAAGTGGTGGAAGCGCAGGTGCCTTCAGGAACCATCAAGTTCAAGATTCTGGAAATCTCTCTCTAGTATGGCAACTATTTTCACACGCATCGCAAACGGGGAGATCCCTTCCTATAAGGTGGCGGAGAGCGAGGACTTCTATGCTTTTCTGGATATCAGCCCCCTTGCAGAAGGCCATACCCTGGTGATTCCCAAGAAGGTTGAGGATGATTATATCTTCAATCTCGAGCCTGCGGTTTATGAAGGCCTCTGGGCATTTGCCCGCAAGGTGGCCGTGGCGCTCAAGGCAGCCGTTCCCTGCAAGAGGGTTGGCGTGGCCGTGCTCGGAATGGAAGTTCCCCACACCCATATCCATCTGGTTCCCCTCCAGACCGAGGGAGATCTTGATTTCCGCAAGAAGCGCCCCGAGGTGACTCCTGAGCGTATGGCGGAGATTGCAAAAGCCATACTCGCAGAATATGAAAAGCTTTAGGATTATCGCAACTGCCGTGCTGGCGCTTGCTCTTTCGGCCTGCCAGGGCGGCAAGGCTACTATAGATTGCACGGTGAAGGATGCCCCTTCGCAGAAGTTGGTCATCAGCCAGCTTAACGGCACTATCACCGAGGTGATGGATACGGTGAGGACCGATGCTGCCGGTCATTTCACTTATAAACTGAAGGTCCGGGAAGGCAATCCTGAATTCTTCTATGTTTATAAAGGCGGCACCCGCCTCGCATCTGTCCTTCTTGAGAAGGGCGAAAGTGTTGTGGTTGAGGCTGATACCCTTGGCAATTTCGAGGTTTCCGGTTCTGCCGGATCCATCCTTCTCAAGGAGGGTGATGACAATTTCCGCACATTTGTGAGCAATCTCTACGCTCTCTCCGCTGCCGGTGCCGAGCCTAATGAGATAGCGAAGGAATATATCCGCCACTATCGCGAGGCGGTGAAGTTCGTTCTGGTGAACAACAAGTCGCTGGCCGTTATCCCAGTGCTTTACGAGAATATCGGCGGCAGCACCGCCACCTTCTCCGGAGTGAGCGATGCACTGATTTTCCGCAGCACTTGTGATTCGCTTAAGACTGTCTATCCCGAGTCCAAATATGTGAAGGCTCTCGAGAAGGAGGCTGCCCGCCGCATAAATCTTTTCGAAATGTCCAACCGTCTGAATTCGGCAGAGGAGCGCGCATATCCTATGCTCCGCATGCCTTCAATTGATGGCACGATGGCTGATATAGACAGCCTTGGATCGAAGATGACCCTTGTGTATTTCTGGGATGACAGTGACGCCACCCACAAGATGTATAATCTTGATGTGCTGAAGCCAATTTACGAGAAGTATCATCCTCTCGGCCTGGAGATCTACGCCATCAGCGTGAATGCCGACAAGGTTGCCTGGGCGCAGACCGTAAAGGCGCAGGAACTGCCCTGGATTAATGTGAACGACGGCCTCGGCACCGCCTCCGGCTCGCTTTTCTCCTTCAATATCCAGAGCATACCTTCGATGGTTCTCATCAGTGCCGACGGCACGGAGCCCATCCCTGGCGAGCGTCAGCTCAAGGCTGAATTGGAGAAGGCTTTAAAATAGCTTTTTGGGAGTAGTTGCAATAAACTGCTTCAGGTAGAAGGGTTCGAAGTACGCGATGTCTTCGAACTCTTTTTTTTCGTATTTCTGCATGGCTGGAACCAGCATGGACGCCGCTTCGGGGCACGCCTGGCGGAATATGCGTGCGTACGGGAGCCAGCCTCCGGAGGACCTGTCCACCCCCGGACAGGGGCAGGGGGAGGG
>JAFZIX010000261.1 GCA_017554135.1 Bacteroidales bacterium
CTCATGCCGTGGTGTTGAAATTGTCCCCCGGGCTTCGCAGGCTGGACCGCTGGCTCGCCAGGGAAAGCACTAACGCATATCTTCTTTCGGAAGATGACTCCGCCAATATCGGCACCGCACTGCGTTTGGATGCCCGCGGCAAGGCCCGTATCTGGTTTGCCGCCTGCGAGGATGAACTCTCCGGGCAGCTTCCTATTTCTCATCCGCACTTGCATCTGGTGGACAGTGCCGCGCTTGCCGTGCAGAGCCTCAAGCGGGAAGAGCCCCTTTATCCGGTGCGCTATGTCGAGGTGGGGAAGGATGCCGAAGGCCGGCGTGCAGGGTATGTGACTTCCGGATTCGAGGCTGCCGTTGTCGGTTCGGGCGCCCTTGCCAAGGGGGTGCATGGCTTTCTGCAGGAGTGGGGCGCCTTCGTGGCAAAGGACGGTAATCCTGCGCCTTTACGCATAGATGTGGTGGAAGAAATAGACGATGCCGCGCTGCCTGCACTAAACTGGGTGGGCGTGTTTTCGGACGATGATGAAACCACCGTCCGCAAGGCCCTCTCCATTGCCGAACGCCGCTTCAAGGCTGCTCCCGGCGCCGGACGCTTCGTGATTGCGGCAAAGATGGACCGCCCCTCCGTATATGCCGGGTCGCTTCGTTTCAGCAAGGAGAATTACGGCGTGGAGATCCTGCCTTTCGGGCAGATGGACAAGATTTGGACCTACGACAATATCACCGGCGGAGAAAGCGCCAGATATGCGCGTTTGTTCTATGAAGGATATACCGAATCGGCCGGCGGTGGAGTTTCCTGGGATGAGCGCGAGAAGGCAATCCTGGCCTCGGGCCACAGCCCGCTTTGGAATGCGCTCGAGTTGCGCCGCAAGATGAATCAGGATTATTCAGATTATTTCCACCGCAAGGTGAAGATGCAGTTGTGCGAGCTGTTCTCCCCGGAATATAAGGAAATATATAAGGATATCCCCGTGCGTTACGAGGATGCCCATTATACGGGCGGCGACCCTTATGTGGGAAAGACGCTGGAGTATCTGGCGATAGGGGAGCACATCCGCTGGGAAGCATCGCACCGTGCCGCAGGCTATCTGCCCGGGCCGGAAAAGCAGGAAGATCGCAAGCTTCATCCGGACCTGGTGCCTTACGAGGCCCTTTCAGAGGTGGCGAAGCACTACGACTGGGTGGTGGTGCGGACTTCCCTTAAGTTATAGGGATTATACGTAAGGGTCCCAGCGGCTGTCGGGTTCTTCGTAGTCGTCGGCATCCTCCGGCAGCCAGTACTTTTCAATCTCATCCTCATACTTCTGGAGGAGCCCACGTCTGTATGCGATGATTACTTTGCTCTGCACTGAATCGTCGCCAAGGCGCAGTGCCTTCAGACGATAGATGGCGGCATCCTTTTTGTCTTGGTCGGATGGCGAACCCATCGATAGGATATCTGCGATGAGGGCGTAGCAGTTGGTGTCTCCCAAGGCCATTCCTCTTTCGACATAGCGGGCGACTTCCTTGCTGTCCTGCTCAAACCCGAGGGTGCCGTAGAAGTAATGATATGCCAGCCAGTAGGCGCAGGTGCCGTCGCCAAGATTCAGTCCCCGCTCCAGATGGTCCTTGATGTATCTTGTGAAGTGTTTCTGGAGTTCGGGAGTTTTCTTCTGGTACTCATCCTCGCTCAGTTCGGCATGCAGGGTGTAGCAGAAGCCGCATCCGGCCCTCATGCCCTCCTCCATCGTCTTTACGAACTCTTCGTCTTTTCCCTGTTCCTGATACCAATAGGCAAGTTCGTAGTAGCAGCGCAGGCTGCCCTTTTGTATGCCCTCTTCGTACATCTTTTTGGCTTGTGTGCCTTTCCCGATGGCCTCGTAGGCATAGCCCAGCACCGAATACCATCCGGGGTTGACGTCCGTGCCATCTTGCAGAAGCCGTTCAATCTCTTTTGCAACTTTCGCGGGCTCTTCCGGAGCGAGCAGGATTCCGGCGATGCGGTGGCGGGCATATCTCATCTGAGCCGCTTCGCTGCCGCGTTTGATGGCTTCGTCCCGCAGGCGGGCGGATTCTTCCATATCAACGGCGTCATCGGCCGTTTCGCCGTTGGCGTACATCATTGAAAGGGTGTCATATGCATCTGCGATGCCCGCATCCACCGCTTCGCGGATATATTTTTCTGCAAGTTCGAGGGAATTCTCCCTTGGCCTGAGCAATATGTGCCAGCGCCCGAGCACAAATTTGGCGCAGGGGTCGTCGGATGCTTCGAAGGCCTTGATATCGCGGTCGCTTAGTTTAACCAGTTGCTCCCTTGTCTGGAACTGGCGGAAGAAGGCCGGTGTGTTCTCGATCACGAAATCGAGCACCAGATAGGCGTTGAGTTCGAAGTTGGTGTAGTCGCGTCCTCCTTCGGCCAGGCGACGGTGGCTTTGGCCTTCGCGGAGGGTGTATTCCTCGTCCCCGTAAATCAAAACCACTTTGCTGTCGTCGACTTCCTTGACGGTGATGGCGCCGAAGAGCCCGCCGGGGTCTTTATAAGACAGTTTTTTGCCGGCTTCGAGTTCGGCTTTGTAGTATGGAGTGCTTTCGCAAAACCAGTTGTTGATTCCCGGGTCGGAAGGCGAGTAATCGACGTCGATTAAAAGTTGGCTCCAGTTCTTCATGGCGGTAGATTTTTGTAAATATAGTAAAAAATCAAACGGCGGCGCCAATATCGCGTTTGTATTTAGCACTGAGCCAGGCGGTTCGGGCCAGGAGGTGCACGAAGTAGGCGGCCATCAGCAGGTGGACGGCCCGTGCCGATGCGATGCCAGCGGTGCGCACTTCCGGCAGCAGGGCGCATCCCGCGAACCATACCCCCAGGAACGCCACCAGCGCCACTATCATCGAGTCGCGGATGCCCTTGGAGGCGGTGGCGCCTATGTAGACGCCGTCCCAGGTGAAGGCGGCGCATCCGGTGAGCGGCATCACCACCAGCCAGGGGAGGAACTGCCTGCAGGCATCC
>JAFZIX010000262.1 GCA_017554135.1 Bacteroidales bacterium
GAGAGCACCACCAAGGCCGTGCGGGATGCACAGCTGATGCAGAAAGCTGAGATCCTTTCGAGCGCCGGCGAGAGCTCCCGCGCCTACGAAACCCTCTGCCGCATCTCCTCTTTCGGGATGAACGAGGCGAATCGCGCCGACCTGCTCCGGCGCAAACTCATCACATCCTACGAAGCCGGTCTGATGGATGATTTCTCCGCGCTGCTCAGCGAAGCATCCGGCACCGGATTGATGGATATCAAGCTGCCAGAGGGGAAACCACGCCATAAGAGCGAGGATGCCGCAATGCTCCTCAGCATCATCCCCGGCGCCGGCCTTGCCTATGCCGGAGACTACGCCAACGCTGGCAAATACTTCCTGATTAACAGCTCCATAATCGCGCTGGGAGTGGGTACATTCCTTTCGGAACTGTATGTAACCACATTTCTAGGCGGAGGAATGCTGCTCTACAAACACCTGCCTGAAAGTACAAATATTGCGGTCCGCGCAACCGCAGACCGCAACATCAGTTATCTAAAGGAATTCTACGCTCCCGTGTACGAGACGCTTAAACAATCCCGGAAAAACCAAGAAACGCCAGCGCCATAATGCCGACGGAGATAAGCGCGATGGGAAGACCACGGAACGCCTTGGGCACCTCGTTCATGGCAAGATGCTCGCGTATTCCTGCGAAGAGCACCATTGCCAGGCCGTAGCCGAGCGAGGTCGCGAAGGCATAAACAACTGCTTCTCCCAGACCCATCATATGGGCCGCTCCTCCAAAGGTAAACTCCTTGGTAACCACGTTGATAGCCACACCGAGCACGGCGCAGTTAGTGGTAATCAGGGGGAGGAAGATACCCAGGGCCTGATAGAGCGAAGGGGATACTTTCTTGAGCACTATCTCCACAGTCTGCACCAGTGCGGCGATCACAAGGATGAACGCGATGGTCTGCAGGAAAGTCAGCCCGAAAGGCACCAGCAGGAACTTATTGATAAGATAGGTAACGACAGTTGCAAGGGTGATGACGAAGCACACGGCCAGGCTCATGCCGCTGGCGGTGGAGAGTTTGTTCGACACGCCCAGGAAGGGGCAGATGCCGAGGAACTGCGCCAGCACGATATTGTTGACGAAAATCGCCGAAATGATTATAAGCAGAAATTCCATAAGCCCTTACTTTTTAGCGATTTTATTGAACAGAACCATGAGATAGCCCAGCACGATGAAAGCGCCCGGGGCCATCACGAATGCCAGCATGCCGTCGCCGGAGATGAACTTCCAGCCGAAGATGGCGCCGCTGCCGAGAACCTCGCGCACTATGCCGATGACGGTGAGCGAGAGGGTGAAACCCAGGCCTATGCCTATGCCGTCCAGCGCGGAATCCCACACTCCGTTCTTATTGGCGAAGGCTTCGGCGCGGCCTAGGATGATGCAGTTCACCACGATCAGGGGGATGAACAGGCCCAAGGTCTTGTAGACCGCCGGGGTGTATGCCTGCATCAGCAACTGCAGCACCGTCACGAAGGTGGCGATTACCACGATATAGACGGGAATGTGCACTTTGTCCGGCACTACCGGTGCGATGAGTGATATGACTATGTTGGAGAGTATGAGGACGAACATTGTCGCCAGGCCCATCTCCAGGCCGTTCATTGCCGACGTGGTCGTTGCCAGGGTGGGGCACATGCCCAGCACCAGCACGAAGGTCGGATTCTCTTTCAGCAGGCCTTTTGTAATTAAAGACAGTTTACTCATTGATGGTCCTCCTCTGTTTTAGATTCCTTCGCTTCGCTCGGAATGACAGTGGCTTCGCTCGGAATGACAGTGGGTTCGCTCGGAATGACAGTGGGTTCGCTCGGAGCGGCGAGCGTTTGCACTAGCGCTACCGCCTGAGTGACGGCTTTGGTGTAGGCACGGGAGGTGATGGTGGAGGCCGTTATGGCATCCACATCGCCGCCATCCTTCTTCACGGAAAGCGCGCCGGCGAAGCCCTTCCACTGCTCGCGGAAACCCGACTTCTCCTCGGTGCACTTGGCACCCAGACCCGGAGTCTCGGAATGCGAAAGCACGGAAGTATTGAACACGGTGCCGTCCGGCAGCACTCCCACCATCAGGGTGAGAGGGCCCCCGAAGCCACCGGTAGTAGATTTCACTGCGTAGGCGGTCACGGCACCCTCGGCATCACTCTGCACGAAGTATCCGTCCACTCCCTCCGCATCGGAAGCGATCTCCTCGGAGATCTCACCCCCGGCGGGCAGCACCTTGGCAATCGAAGCCTGGGCCTCGGCGGCCGCAGCGGCTGCGATGGGCTCGCAGGTGACCGCATAGGTCACACCCAGAACCGCAGCGCACACGAGGCAGACCGCGGTCAGGCAAAGAGCCATATTGATCAGATTGGATTTAGCCGCCATACCTATTTCCTCCCATATTTACGAGGATGGAACTTCATATTGATGAGCGGCACGGCCGTATTCATCAGCAGGATCGCGAAGGACATGCCCTCGGGATAGGACCCGAAGTAGCGAATCATCATCACGATAAAGCCTATGCCTATGCCGTAGACCACTCCGCCCCAGCTGCTCATGGGCGAGGTGACATAGTCGGTGGCCATGAAGCAGGCACCGAGGATGACACCGCCGGTCAGCAGGTTGAACAGCGCCCCGGTGTATGCGGCGGGATCCACGAAGTGGAAGATGCCTGCCACGAGGGCGACGGTGGCGAATATGCTGAGGGTGATCCAGGGCTTGATGACCTTGCGCACCAGCAGATACACCCAGCCTGCGAGCAGCGCCAGCGCGGATATCTCACCGGCCGAGCCGCCCACATTATGCAGGAGGGTCTTCAGGTTCACCAGCTTATCGGCCTCCAGGGCACCCAGGATGGGCACCTGTCCGAGCAGGGTGGCGCCGGAGAATGCATCCACATTGGAGATGAAGCCGGCGGGCACTGTCCAGTCGGTCATGTAGGTCGGGAAGGAAACGAGGAGGAACACACGGCCTACCAGCGCGGGGTTCCAGATGTTCTGCCCGAGTCCGCCGAAACTCATCTTGGTTACCGCGATGGCAACGACCGCACCGATGAACACCACCCACAGGGGGCAGGTCGGAGGGAGATTCATTGCCAGCAGTATGCCGGTGACTATGGCGGAAAGATCCCCGGTGGTGGAGGGCTTCTTCATCAGGTATTTGGTGATGGCCCATTCCAGCACCACGCAGGATGCTACGCTGACTGCCATGATGGCGATTTCGCTCAGTCCGTAGAAGAGGAAGGAGACGATTGCCGCCGGGCAGAGGGCGATTATCACGTCCAGCATCAGTTTCTTGGTGCTGACGCTCGCATGAATATGCGGATTTGGTGAAACGATGTATGCCATAGTCACTTGGTTTTAGATTCCTTCGCGGCTTGCTTGGCCGCGGCGCGGGCCCGAATGGCCGCCATAGCCATACCTTTGGCCTGGCGCACGCGGTCCAGCAGGGGGATATAGGCGGGGCAACTGTAGAGGCAGCATCCGCATTCGATGCAATCCTGCGCGGCATTAGCCTCGAGACCATCCACATCGCCGGCCTTATAGAGGCGATGCAGGAGGAAAGGCTCCAGACCCATGGGACAGGCATCCGAGCAACGGCCGCAGCGGATGCAGAGGCTCTCCTGCCCGCGCTTGGTGGATTCTGCAGAAAGATAGAGAATGGAGGATGAACCCTTGACGGTGGCGGCATCGAGATTGGCGATGGCGCGGCCCATCATGGGACCTCCGCTGATAAGCTTGCCGGCAGCTTCCGGCACTCCACCGGCGTACTCCGCAATATAGCTCAGAGGCATGCCGATGCGGAAGAGGTAGTTGTGCTGCTTCTCCACGGGAAGGCAATTGCCGGTAACGGTCAACACGTTGGTAATCAGAGGCTTGTTCTTCTGCACGGCCTCATAGACCGCGAGCGAAGTAGCCACGTTCTGCACCACCGCACCCACGCTGATGGGCAGTCCGCCGGAACCGACCTCGCGGTGCATCACCGCCTGGATCAGCTGCTTTTCTCCGCCCTGCGGGTACTTCTTCTTGAGCGGCAACACTTCGATCTTGTAGGGCAGTTCGGCAACGGCCTTCTTCATGGCCTCGATGGCCTCCGGCTTGTTCTCTTCGATGCCGATGACGGTGCGGCATCCGCCGAGCACCTTCTGCATTATGGCAGCGCCGACCACAATCTCTTTCGTGCGCTCCAGCATGATGCGGAAGTCGCTGGTGAGATAGGGCTCGCACTCCGCACCGTTCAGGATGAGGCATTCTGCCACGCTCCCGGGGGCGGGATTGAGTTTGACATGGGTGGGGAAGGTTGCGCCGCCGAGACCCACCACGCCGCATGCTTTGATGCGGTCGAGGATTGCCTGGCGGTCTTCCTGAATCTCGGTAACGAGGGTGTCGGAGAGGTCCACTCCCTCGACCCATTCATCTCCCTCAACCGCTATCTCGATGTGAGTGACGTTGTTGCCGGCCAGGTCCTTGCGGGGGCCTATACTCTTGACGGTGCCGGATGCGGGAGAGTGCACGAATGCGGAGATGAATCCTCCGGGTTCGGCGATCACCTGCCCGGTCTTTACCTTGTCGCCGACTGCGACGATGGGTTTGGCGGGGGCGCCAAGGTGCTGGGCCATAGACACATACATGGTCTGTGGCAGGGGCAGCACCTCTATCGCGCAGCCGCGCGAGAGTTTGGCGTCGTCGGGGTGGACGCCGCCGATGGAGAATGTTATCTTAGCCATTGCTCACCTCCTTTTTAGATTCCTTCGCTTCGCTCGGAATGACAGTGGCGTTCGCTACGGCAGGCGCGGCATTCCGCTTCGCAACGCGCTCCTTAACGGCAGCCTTGTCCAGTTCCTTGGGAAAGTTGACGCCATGGATGGCGCCGGTGGGGCACACCGCCTCGCACTCGCGGCAAAGTTTGCACTTCGCAGGATCGATATACGCCAGATTATTCTCCAGACTGATCGCCTCGTGAGTGCAGGTCTTCACGCAGATGCCGCAGCCGATGCAGGCATTAGCACAGGCCTTTTTCGCCACCGGGCCCTTGTCCTCATTCCGGCAAAGCACCGCCTCGCGCATGCCGCGGGGGCCCTTCGGACGCAACTCGATGAGTTTCTTGGGGCAGGCCTTCACGCATTTGCCGCAGGCCACGCACTTGCTTTCGTCCAGCACCGGCAGGCCGGTGGCAGGATCCATGCTGAGGGCGCCGAATTCACACACATCCACACAATCTCCGCAGCCAAGGCAGCCGAAGGGGCAGGCAGTGTCCCCGCTGTAGAGGGCAGCCTTCACGCGGCAGCTCTTGTCGCCGTCGTAATAATTGACGGCAGGACGCGCCTCGCAGGTGCCGTTGCAACGCAGCACGGCCACCTGAGGAGCCTTTTCCACCACGGCAAAACCGAGAATCTCCGACACCTTCTTCATCACCTCATTGCCGCCTACGGGGCAGAAATGGGCGCTGAGGTCGGACGCCTTCACGGCAGAATCGGCGAAAGCGTGGCAACCGGCATAACCGCAGCCACCGCAGTTCGCACCCGGCAGAGTCTTCTCGATCTGCTCGATGCGCGGATCCTCCTCCACCTTGAATGTCTTCGCGATGAAGAAGAGGACCACGGCAAGCACGAGACCGAGACCAGCCAGGATTACGATAGTCCAGATTACAATTGAATTCATATTTCTTTTATGTAGAAAGAATACTCATTTTGGAGCCGGCCGCGGAAAAGCCAGAGCACCATGTAGTAAACGCCTATAGCCGCGATGGCGATGAGCCCGGATGCGAGTTCGCCCATCCCGGCGGAATTCAGGCCCAGCAGCACCGCGAGCAGCACCACCAGAGGAATGGCATACGCCAGCCACACTGCCTTGAAGCCCATCGAACGCTTGAGGAACACCCGCACCTCCTGCCCGACCTGCCAGTTCCCGAGGGTGACGGGCACGGAGATGGCCTTGTGCGTGGCATCCGCCGTGCCGCAAAGGGAAGCGGCATGGCATGAAGCGCAAGCAGACTCCGCCACGATCTCTACCGTGATGAAGTCCGATGCAATATCTACTATTTTCCCTATATGGGAGATTTCGGTGACCGCCATAGGCTACTGCTCGAATTCGTTGTTCATCGCAGAAGCCACGGGGCCGGTCTGCGCATAAAGCACATCGTCCATTTCCAGGAACTTGACGCGCTCGCTCTTGAATACCATATCGATATCCCTGGTTTCACCGTTACGGTGCTTGGCTATGATAATCTGCGTTTTTTCTTTGTCTTCGGGATTCTCCGAAAGGCCAACGAATTCAGGCCTGTGGATGAATATGACCATGTCGGCATCCTGTTCGATAGAACCGGATTCGCGAAGGTCGCTGAGCTGGGGCTTTCCCGTGCCTCCGGTACGTTGCACCGCCTGCCTTGAGAGCTGCGAGAGCGCGATGATGGGAACATTGAGTTCCTTGGCCGTGGCCTTGAGGGTGCGGGAAATGGCAGCAACCTCCTGTTCGCGCAGGCCGCGGAGTTCGGCAGGCCCCTGCATAAGCTGCAGGTAGTCCACGACTATCAGCTGCACCCCCTTGTTCTTTACGAGGTTCTTGGCCTTGGTGCGGAA
>JAFZIX010000027.1 GCA_017554135.1 Bacteroidales bacterium
GCTGGGGTTTCAGCATTGTGGCACGGGTGCCGAATATCGTTTCGCCGTTGGCGGAGAGCCACTTTCCCATTTCCGCCAGGCGTACAACGCTCTCTTCGGGGATGCATCCGTCCGGCTGAGGGCCTACGTTCAGCAGCAGGTTCGCGTTGCGGCCGGCGGTGGCGAGCAGGATGCGGATGAGTTCGGGCACGGACTTCCAGTTTTCGTCCTTGATATCATAGCCCCAACTCTTGTTCAGGGTCTTGCAGGTCTCCAGCGCCAGTTCGGTGCTGACATGGGAGGTGCGGCCGTATCCGGCAGTATTCTCTCCGGGGATGTCGCGCTCGAACACCTGGATATCCTCTCCGGGGATGGGCACGCGGTGGTGGTTGTTCGCCACCAGGCAGGACGGCTGGAGCGAGTGGATGAGCGTGTAGATGCGCTCGTATCCCCAGTCGAAATCGATCACCATCTCCTGGCCGGGCTCGGGCTTCTTGATCTTCGCCCAGTCGCCGTCGAACCAGATGCAGCCGATGGGGCCGTAGTTGGTCAGCAGTTCTGTGATTTGCGCGCACATGAAGTCCAGGTACTTGGCGTAGAGAGCCTTCTCGGCGTCCGTATGGGCAATTGCGGGATCGCGGGGATAATCGTCGCGGCCCCAGTCGAGGATCGAATAGTAGAAATTCAGCGTCAGGCCCTCCCTGTGGCAGGCATCGGCGAGTTCCCTGATGATGTCCCGCCCGTAGGGGGTATCGTCCACTATATTATAAGGAGACGCCTTCGTCGCGAACATCGAGAATCCGTCGTGGTGGCGGGAGGTGATGGTGATGTACTTCGCGCCGGAAGCCTTGATCTGCTTCACCCATTCATCCGCATTGAACCTGGAGGGATAGAATCCGCCCGGGAGTTTGGAGTATTCCTTGTAGGGGATCTTCTCGTTATACATCACCCACTCGCCGCGGGCAAGCATGGAATAAATGCCCCAGTGGATGAAAACGCCGAATTTATTGTCCCGGAACTGCTCCTTGGCGGCAGCCGCTTCGGGGGTGGGGACATATCCCTGGATGCCTTCCTTGATGTCGGCGGGGCCCTGCGAGAGCATGCCGGCCGAAAGGAGTGCGGAAACAATTAAACTGAATAGCATATTCTATTTTCTGGTTAGGGTGAATCCGCCGTTGGTCATGGCCTTGTTCGGATTCGCCTGGTAAATAACATTGTATGTATCGTAGATGTCGGCAGCCGCAGGGCTGGCGTTCTTGCAGACCGCACAGGTAATCCCTATGATATAAGGACTGCTGGTATGAGGATTGGCGGTGTTGAGTTTCTGGAAGGGGAAGTCGTAATTCAACTTGCTGAAATCATTGAGGAAATTGAACCAGAGCCAGGTGTAATTGTTGTTGGTTCCCACTGGCACCGGCACGAAATTCCAGGGAGATTCCACCGCGTTGGCAGATGCACCGAGTTCAGGGATAAAGCATACATAAGGATATGTGGCGTTCCCGTTGGAAACCGACTGCGCCTTGCGCTCGTCGAGGAAAAGGCCGAATCTGGCAGTGCGGTTGTCGTAATCGATCACGAATGCGGCATCGGCAACAGCATCGAGATACAGACCACGGACACCCAGATTGTTGGTGTAGGTTTTTCCATCTATGTCAGTAAGAGTCTCGCCATAAAGGGCATCGCCTATCGTGATATCCATGGTAATATCCGGCGCAGCGGTAGTCACATTGGTATTGTTGGAGAACCGCTGTGTGCGGAATGCCCAGGTGCCCTTCAAATCAGCGGCGGATACCTGTGTCACCTTATATAATTCCCCGTTGGGAAGGGCAATCTGCTCGGAGCGGGGCTTGCCGGAAGTGTTGGCGGTCCAACTTACATGACCTGTAGTATAACTGAGCCAGGTGCCGGAAACGCTGCCTGTGCCGCCGTCATAGTCGGCCGAGCCGGCCGCATCACCGGTCCATTTGCTCTTGGAATATGCTCCCACGGAGAATTCCTTTTCCAGAGGGGCGCTTTCAGCCCCCCAGGAATCGTAAGCGATTATCTGGAATTTATATGTACCTTCCGCCAGGTTCCCGAGAGAGAAGTTGTATTCCGTCTTCATCATCGAGGTCTGCGGGCTGCGGTAGAAGTCGGACATTATGAACTTGGATGCCAGGGTGCTGCCGTCTTTCGTCAAGGTATACCCGTAATGATGCACGAACTCGTCGTCGGTTCCCGCCGCCCATTTGGCGGATACGGGAGCGCTGCCATCATTGAGGGCGCCGACCTCGAAACTAAGGGTAGAAAGCGAAGGCGCGGTGTTCGCGGCCGCGAGGCCGATATGATTGTATTTTTCGAGATGGGATTTGTCGGATGCGGGCGGAGCGGTCTCCCAGGCCTTTCCGATAACGGCGGAACGATAGAAATCCATCCTGGTCGCACGCATGAAGCCGTTGGCGTCGAACTGGACCAGAAGGCCCTCGGAGTATTCTCCGGCATCATTAAGCACAGTGCTGCTCGACTTGTTTTCGTAGTTGCCGCCCTCGAATGCCATATAACTGACGGATGCGCATCCCATGGCGGTGAAACCACCCTGCCAGATGCTGCGTGGATCATTCAGGGGGAAATGGAGATGCCCGCCGAAAGTAACCACCTGGGGATATTTGTTCAGGATATCCGTCAGCGAACTGGTGTACCAGTATGTGCCCAGGGTGCTGCCGTAGACGGTATTATAAATCATCGGATGGGTTATCAGCAAAACGTACCTGCCGGGGTCGGCCTCGGTAACAGACTTGAGGACTCCGTCGAGCCAGGTGGTGGCATCCGCATCGTAAAGCACCGGATCGTCGTTGTTGGGAGTGATGGCGATTATATGATAATTTCCCACTATGCAGTGCCTGCACTCGAAGTTGATTCGCATTGCCTGGTCCTGGTCCGTCAGAAAATAATCATCCCCGAGGATATCGCGGAAGACTGCGTTCTGCGTCACGGTGTTTACGGACCACTTGCATCCGGGATTCATGTCATGGTTGCCCACTGCATAGATCATAGGCACCTTCTTCGGGTCGAACTGGGCCTCATACAGGCTCTTGAGAGTGCTGATCTGGCTCTGGTTGACCGTATTCACAAGGTCTCCCGCGATCAGCACCGCATCCAATCCGTCGGCATCCTTTTCAGCCGCACGGCCCTTGAGTTGCGAAAGCGCGGCGGTAAACTTGGCCTCGGAGCCATATCCGTTGCCTATATGCGTATCGCTCATCACGCCGAAAGAAGCGACTATAGCGTTCTCATCAAACGCTTTGACCTGGGTCACGCTGATCAGCGGAATTGTATACACGGTGCCGTCGTTCAAGGTGAACACCACGTTGCCTTCCACAACCTCCACGCTGCGGAACACGACGCCGGAGTTCGAAGAACCCGCGGTGGCGGCGCCGAGTTTCACCCAGGTTTCTTCGTTATCGTAGGATACATACCAGTATCCGCCTTCTATCTTCAACTTGGGGGTGATGCCGTTTGTGCCGTTAGTTCCGTTGGTGCCATCCGTGCCGTTTTTGGCGGATGCCGGAATCCACTTGCCGGATGCATCCAGCAGGAGTTCCCCGTCAATGGTCCAGTACAGCACGCCGCCGACATCCTTCACCCCGATCTTGGGCGTGACGTAATCCTTGTTGATGAATATCTTGGAGGTGCCGCTTTTGCTGTAGGTTATCTCCCAGCCCGCTTTGCCGTCTTCTTCGATGGCGCGGATGGAGGTGACTACATCCTGGGCGGCCATGGCATCCAGCAGCGTCTTGAGGGAGGCTATTTCAGTATTGGCGGCGGCCACCTGCCTCTCGAGCGCAGTCACGCGCTCTTCCAGTTTGTCCAGACGGTCCAAAATGTCGCTGTCGTCGAATTCCGAGCAACTGAAAGGCAATAATGCGGCAAGCAAAACAGCCGCGCGAAGTAAGAATCTCATGTTATTAACTTCTATTGGCCAATTATCCGTTAAAGGTAGCAATTTTTCAGAAAATATCCACTATATTTGAGATATGAAACCACGTATCGCGATTTTGGCAGCGTTCGCCTGCCTCTCTTTCAGCCTTTCGGCCCAGCATACCCAATATGTGAATCCTTTCATCGGCACCGCCGGCATGGGGCACACCTTCCCCGGAGCCTGCGTTCCCTTCGGGGGCGTGCAACTCAGTCCGGATACCGACATGATCCCCCACAACATCCAGGGGAAATATCAGCCGCGTACCTATGAATACTGCGCCGGCTACCAGTACGACGACCGCACCATAGTCGGCTTCAGCCACACGCACTTCAGCGGAACCGGCCACTCCGACCTCGGAGACATCCTCATTATGCCCGGCACGGGCGAGGTGCAACTGGTCCCCGGCACTGCGGAGGATCCTGACGGAGGATACCGCCAGCGCTTCAGCCACGACACCGAATCCGCCGGTGCGGGCCACTACGAGGTCACCCTGGCGGACAGCGGCATCAAGGCGGAACTCACTGCCACCCAGCGAGTTGGCGTGCACCGCTACACCTTCCCCGGCGCGGACGGCCACATTGTGCTGGACCTCGACCACGGCATCTACAACTACGACGGCAAGACCCTTTGGGCGGAGGTCCGCGTGGTCTCCCCCACCCTCATCACCGGCTACCGCATCACCAACGGCTGGGCGCGCACGAACTACACCTACTTCGCCATCAGTTTCTCCCAGCCCGTCACCGAATACGGCTGGAAGGACAAGGCCCCCGTCTACTACAAGGGCGGATATAGCAAGTTTCCCCAGTACAAGAACTTCCCGGAGATGGCAGGGCGCAAACTCGCCGCCTGGTTCAAGTTCGACACCGGGGCCAACCCGGAACTCACGGTGAAGGTGGGCATATCCGCCACCGGAACCACGGGAGCGCTCAAGAACCTGAAGGCGGAGGCGGAAGGCAAGAGTTTCGCGCAGATCCGCTCCGAGGCGGAAGCAGCATGGGAGAAGGAACTCTCCTGCATAGAAATCCAGGGCACGGAGGCAGAGAAAACCATGTTCTACACCTCCCTCTACCATACCATGATCAATCCTTCGATCTATCAGGATGTGGACGGACTCTACCGCGGGCTCGACCATGAACTCCACCAGGCGGAAGGCTTCACCAACTACACCGTTTTCTCGCTCTGGGACACCTACCGTGCGGAGCACCCTTTCCTGGCGCTGCTCAAGC
>JAFZIX010000263.1 GCA_017554135.1 Bacteroidales bacterium
CCCTCCCCCTAGCCGGGGGTGGCAGGTCGTTCGGAATCGGGCAGAGCCCTGCGCCAGGCAAAGTCGTTGCAGATACGTTACTGAGCCATGGGATTCGCGTGAGCGATGGGGTGATTTATGGCGGGCCAAGCGGAGTCCGCATCAACCTGGCATGCCCCGAGGCCACAATGAAAGAAGGCCTCCGGCGAATCGCCGAAGGCCTCGAAATCATCCTCTAAATAATTAGAAGGTAAACTTCACCAATCCCTGCACACGATGGTTAGTGATCCAGTGCAGGCCCTTGTCATACAGGCCGGTGGCCAGGTTGATACCCTGAGCCTTGTCGCCGTACTGCACGGTGGTCATCTCATACTCGAGGCCGAGAGCCACCTTGCCAAGATTGTAGATGATAGTAGGGGTCACGCGGGCCATCTGGTTCATATTGTCGAAACTGTTGCCGCTGAACCAGAATCCTACGAGTTTGCCGGTAGCATCAACAGCAAGAGTCTCCTTGGTGCCAAAATTCTTCACATAACCTGCGAAAAGGATAGCCTGAACCTTCTTGCCGTAGCACAGGCTCAGCCAACTGGAAGAATTGCGGGTAGGAGTGTACTCCATGTTGCCGTTGTCCAGCACCTTCTTCACGCCATAACCGCCATTCAGATTGACATGGTCGCCGGCCTCGGCAAATACTGTCTTGAACTTCACGCTGAACAGATCCTTTGCATACTGAGTGTAGAAGAAAGGAGTGAAGGTGGTAATGCGGTCGGACCTGTATCCGAAATCATCTGAGATGACAGGCTTGATGCTGAGCATATTGATACCGAGGCGCACCGTCAGGCCATTGGCCTTATAGTTTGCACCCAGATACACCTCGGGAGTATTGCCGTACTTGATATAACTCGCGCTCTTGCCCTCGGGACCGTTTGAGCAATACTGCATCTGCCACAGAGCGGCACCGGTGAAAGAAATCGCATCCGTGAGTTTATAATCTACCTGAGTGAGAGGAGTGCGGCTGAAGGGGCCGAAAGGCGCACCGGTATTCAGCGAGAACACATCGGGCATATCGGCTGCCATAGGATGCCAACTCTGGCCTGCCTTGAAGGTCCAATCCTTCTTTGCCAGGGTGACGAAAGCCTGACGCAGACGGAAATTGGCGGTACCGGTCACCTTGTCGGTGCCAAGGCCGTTATAGAAATCTCCTTCTACGCGTGCACTGACCTTCCATCCTTCCACCTCATAACCCTTAACCTCTACCCAAAGACGGGAAGTAAGGGCGGCGAAACGGAAATTCGGATATCCATTGACATCGTCACCATTGGCGGCGAGTTTCTCGTCGTAAGGAACATAAGTGAAGAAGTCCTCGGTGAGGCCGATCATCTTGCGGGAATCAAGTGCATAGAAATTACGGATAAATCCGTGAATCTCCACGCTGGGCTTGCTTTCCTGTGCAAGTGCCGAAAGGGAAAGGACAGCAAATGCTACCGCTACAAATATCTTTTTCATAGTCAACAGTTTATGCAAAAGGGAATATCTTGGTGAGCCAGAAGAATCCAAACACGAAGCCAACGACGCCGATGATAATGCCAATCTTCGACATATCCTTGGTTTCCACCAGTCCGGTAGAGGCTGCGATAGCGTTCGGAGGAGTGGAGATGGGGAAGCACATTGCGATGGATGCGCAGGTCGCGATGAAGATGATCATCGCCTTGGAGCCTCCGAGTGCGATGAACGACGCATTGTTGGCTGCAGCAGGATCTGCCATGCCTTCGGCAACGACTATCAGGATAGGAATCAGCAGGGCCGCTGTTGCGGAGTTGCTGATGAAGTTGCTGAGGAAGTAGCATACCAGGCCGGCGATGACAAGCACCAGCACCACGGACATGCTTCCGAAAGGAATTGCCTCGATCAGAACCTTTGCCAGGCCGGTTCCCTGCAGGCAGGTGCCGAGGGCGAAGCCTCCCGCCACCAACCAGAGAACGCTCCAGTTTATCAACTTGATGTCTTCTTTAGTGAAGATACCAAGCATGGTGAACAGGGCAAGTGGAATAAGGGCTACGACATTGGAATTAACCTTATGTATCGCCTCGGTCATCCACAGCAGTATGGTTCCCACGAAGATGATCCAGGTGGCGTAGTATTTCCAGTCTTTTGCTTTCTTGTTTTCGGGAATCTCAAGCACGACTTCCTTAGCCTTGAAGGGGAAGAAAACCTGAAGCAGGAACCATGCGAAAACAATCATGATGACCACGTAGGGCACCATGTGTGCCATCCAGGTAACGAAACTCACGTCTGAACCGGCTTCGGCCAGGAACTTGACTGCAGTTGCATTGGGAGGGGTTCCGATGGGAGTTCCAATTCCGCCGATATTTGCAGCGATAGGAATTGCAAGCGCAAGACCTACACGGCCTTTATCGTCCGAAGGAAGAACCGCAAGCACGGGAGCCAGGAATGCGAGCATCATGGCGGCGGTGGCGGTATTGCTCATGAACATGGAGAATACGCTGATCACTATCAGGAATCCGAGCAGGACGGATTTAGGCTTTTTGCCGAAGGGCTTCAGCAGCACACGGGCCAGCGTAACGTCCAGGCCGAATTTCTCTGCCATGATGGCGAGCACGAAGCCGCCGAGGAAAAGCATAACGACAGGATCGGCGAAGGAGGCCATCAGGTCTTTATAGGAAACCAGCTTGCCGGCATCGGGGGTGCAGAGGAATCCGAGACCCTTGTTGGAAACTGTAAGCAGGGAAATGACGATAACCAGCAACGAAGTCGTCCAGTTGGGGATGATCTCGAAAATCCACATAAGTGCGGCGAACACGAAGAGAGCGATCACGCGCTGCTGGACAATTGTAAGGGCATCGATGCCGAAGAAAGAAACGGGCACTACCCAGAGAAAAACTGTGGCTATGAGCACGATGGGCAGAAGTACACAATACTTGACATTGAATTTCTTGTCAGCCATATTAAGAATAATTATACACGTCAAAAAAAACCGCTTTCCTAGAAAGCGGCACAAAGTTAACAAATTATTTTCGAATATCACGCGATGGAGCAAACGCATGCCGGGGAACGGATTTTGCAGCCAGCATGGATTGTCATGAAAAAGACAGCGATCATATCCTTGCTGGTTGTTTTATGCGCTGCGCCGATGCGCGCCCAGCAGATCTACAATATGGATTTCGACGACTGGAGCAAGGAATCCGGCACATGGTATGCGCGTATGAAGGATGCCCCGGCATCGAAGCGTGTCTGGGATTCCGCAAATCCCGGCCTCAGCACGCTGGGAGTCAACGGCACCACGCCCGAATACAAGCACGTGGCCGTGCAGGGAGAAGGCAAGGCAGCGGCCAAGATTGAGAGCAAAAAGGTGCTGTGGGCCTTCGTGGCCGGCAATCTCTTTACCGGCAAGTTCAATAAAGTAGTGGAACTGTCGGGCGCCGATCTCGATTTCGGCATTCCGTTCTCCGGCCGTCCCAAGAGCCTTTCGGGCTACGTCCACTACATCCCCAAGCCCGTCAATTATGCCAAGGAGCCCTATCTTCACATGAAAGGCAAGATGGACTACGGCCGCATAGAAGTGCTGCTGATGGATATCGACAAACCCTACCACATCGTCACCTGCAAGGAAGAATTCTTCGACACCGCCAACGACCCGCGCGTGATCGGCAGGGCGGTGATGGAACTCACGAAAGACACGGGAGGATACATCCACTTCGACATCCCTTTCAAATACAGGAACGCCAAGACACCCAAATACGCAATTGTCGTCGTCACTCCCAGCTGGTACGGCTCTTGGTTCACAGGTGGCAGCGGCAGCACAATATACGTGGATGAATTCAAATTCAATTACTAAGCTATGAAAATTCTTTTTGTCGTCAACAACTACTATGCATCGGGCAACGGCCTTTCCGCGTCCGCCCGACGCACGGTCCAGTATCTGCGGGAGGCCGGACAGGATGTCCGCGTGCTTTCCGGCAGGAACCACGAAGCGGAGACGCCCCAGCCGGACTATGTGCTGGGTGATTTCCATGTGCCGGTTTTCGACGGCCTGGTGCAGTCCAACGGCTACAAGTTCGCCCGCACGGACATACTTACAATCAGGAAGGCCGTGATGTGGGCGGACGTCGTGCATCTCGAGGAACCTTTCATCATCCAGATGGTGACAGCGCGAATCGCAAAACTGCACGGAGTCCCTTGCACGGCTACCTATCATCTGCATCCGGAAAACCTTTTTTGTGCTATCAATCTCGGTGAATGGAAGTTCTTGAACGAGAATATGTTACGCGCCTGGCGCGACCTCGTCTTCGACCACTGCTCCGACATCCAGTGCCCCACCGAAAACGTGATGGAACGCCTTCAGAAATTCGGCTTCAAGGCACGCCTCCATCTTATATCCAACGGCATCATCCCAGACGCCAACATCCGTCCTGCAGCAAAGGCGCAGGACCCGTCCAAGCCATTCCTTGTGGTCTGCATCGGTCGTCTTTCCGTAGAGAAGGACCAGCCCACGCTTCTGGAGGCGATGAAATACTCCAGATACGCCGACCGCATACAGCTCTACTTCGCGGGCCGCGGCCCGGAAGCGGATGCCATAGAAGAAAAAGCCCACAAGCTATACGAGGACGGTATCGTGAAATACGATCCCATCTTCCGTTTCCACGACCGCGACGGACTCCGCAAACTGGCTGCCAAGGCAGACCTCTACATACACTGTGCAACTGTGGAAGTGGAGGGATTATCCGCACTGGAGGCCCTCCAGCAGGGTGTCGTGCCGGTTATCGCGAAGGGAGAACTCACTGCGACTTCGCAGTTCGCCCTTGACGAGCACAGCCTCTTCCCGGCGAAGGATCCTGAGGAACTGGCCGCCTGCATAGACTATTGGCTGGACAATCCGACCGAAAGGGAGGAAATGGGAGAACGCTACGCCGAATCTACCGAGGACTATGACATACACAAATCGATAGCCGCCCTGATTGATATGTTCCAATCAGCCATTGAATCATAGAACTCGGATAGGAACGTCTATTTGTAATATTTGTCTGGTACCTGTAAAGAAAAACCGCATTTTCTCTACAGGTACCCCCTTTTTACCCCTTACCTGTCAAGGTTTTCCGGCCAAACCTCTACGGGTCGGCCATTTTTTGCCCTACCTGTAGAGAAAAAGGACTAAAAGCTATACAGGTCTACCGACAATAAAAAACCGGCCACCCTGCAAATAGGCGGCCGGTCATCAATGCAACATTCAAATACTAGATAATCCCCTGCTCCAGCATGGCCTGCGCGACCTTCATGAAGCCGGCGATGTTGGCGCCCTTCACGTAATCTACGCTGCCATCAGCACGGGTGCCGAACTTCACGCACTGCTCGTGGATGCTCTCCATGATGGTATGGAGCCTGTCGTCCACTTCCTGCGCGCTCCAGCTGAGGTGAGCGGCGTTCTGGGTCATCTCCAGGCCGGAGGTTGCAACACCACCTGCATTGACGGCCTTGCCGGGAGCGAAGAGCACTCCGTTGTTCTGGAAGAAGTGGATGGCACCGGGCTGGCATCCCATGTTGGACACTTCGCAGCAGCACCAGCAGCCGTTGGCCTTCAGTTCCTTAGCATCATCTTCAGAAAGCTCATTCTGGAATGCGCACGGGAGGGCGATGTCGCAAGGCACGCTCCAGGCCTTCTTGCCTGCAACGAACTTGGCCTTGCCGGGGAACTTGGTGGCCATATCCTCAACCTTGTTGCGGTTGGAGGCGCGCATATCAAGCATATACTCGTTCATCTCCGCGGTCATACCCTCGGGGAACTCGCACACGCCGTCGGGGCCGGAAATAGCGACCACCTTGGCACCGAGCTGCATAGCCTTCTTCACTGCGCCCCAGGCAACGTTGCCGAAGCCGGAGATAGCGACCTTCTTGTCCTTGATGTCCTTGCCTGCCTTGTGGAGGAGGTGCTGGGTGAAATAGAGAGCGCCGAAACCGGTAGCCTCGGGACGAAGGATGGAGCCACCCCAGGTCATGCC
>JAFZIX010000264.1 GCA_017554135.1 Bacteroidales bacterium
CATCGCCAAGGGAGAAAAGATACTGGCACAGACCAAGTAGTTATGGAACTCTGCATCATCACCCCGAACGGAATCGAACGGCATCAGGCGGAAGCGGTCTTCCTGCCCGGCGCCGCCGGCCCTTTCGAAGTCCTGCACAGCCATGCCCCCATCATCTCCACCCTGGTGGAAGGGGAGATTCGCTGGCGCACGGCAGGCTCCGAGGAATCCCGGCACATTTCCGGCGGTGCGGTGATGGTGGAAAATGATGTTATTACTGTTTGCGCGGAATGAAGAGGATACTGTTGATAATCATGATATCGTTGTCATCAGCCTTTGCCAAGGCCGATGACCTCGACATCGGCAACGTCATCTTCGACCACGTCCTGGACTCCTACGAATGGCACATCACCGAGTGGAAAGGCAAACCCGTCGCAATCCATCTCCCCGTAATCATCATAGACCACGGCATCCACGCCTTCAACTCCCATAAGATACTGGAAACAGGGGAGTACGGAGGATATCACATCGCCCCGGAAGGAGCAAAGCACGAGGGCAAGATAGTCCGCGCCGACGGCACCAAACCCTTCGATATCTCCATCACCAAGAACGTGCTGCAACTGTTCTTCAACGCCATACTGCTGCTGGTCATAGTGCTGCTTACCGCGCGCTGGTACCGCCGCCACGACGCTCTCAAGGAGCATCCTACAGGCATCGCAGCGCTGATGGAGCCTCTCATAATGATGGTGCATGATATGGCGAAGGAGAACATCGGGGAGGACTACCGCCGCTATTCTCCATTCCTGCTGACGGTCTTCCTCTTCATCCTCTTCAGCAACTTCATAGGCATCATCCCCTTCTTCCCGGGGGGAGCGAACCTTACCGGCAATATCGCCTGCACCCTCACCCTGGCCCTCTTCACCTTCTTCACGGTGAACCTTACGGGCACGAAGCATTACTATAAGGAGATATTCTCGCCGGACGTGCCCGGGGTGCTCAAGCCCCTCATGGCCATCATCGAAACCTTCTCGGCCCTGGTAAAACCCATATCACTCACCATACGACTCTTCGCCAACATGCTGGCGGGCCACATCCAGATACTATGCATGGTCTGCATCATCTTCATCCTCGGCAAATACGGCCCGGTGATGACTGGCGGCGGCACGTTGATCACGGTGCTTTTCGGAATCTTCCTGGACGTGCTGGAAATGCTGATTTCCTTCATCCAGGCATACATATTTACAATGCTGTCGTCCATCTACATAGGAATGGCACGGCAGAAAGCAGAATAACAACTTAAAACTCAAATAATTATGATGCTTACAATTATTCTTCAGGCAGTTGCTGGCGCAGCCCTCGGAAAGGCTGGCGCAGCAGTAGCAGCGGCACTCGCTGCATTCGCGGCAGGGTATGGAATCGGCAAGGTCGGCACCTCCGCGATGGAAGCCATCGCCCGCCAGCCCGAATCTGCCGGAAACATCCGTTCCAGCATGATTATCGTGGCAGGTATGATCGAGGGTGCAGCCCTCCTGGGTATTATAGTCTGTCTGCTTGCTGTAGTTCTCAAGTAGCCTATGAACCTGATTACTCCCGATACCGGCCTTCTGTTCTGGATGGTCCTGATCTTTGGCATCGTGTTCTTCATCCTTGCCAAGTGGGGCTTTCCGGCAATAACGGGCATGGTAGATAAGCGCAACGAGCACATCAGCGAGTCCCTGCGACTGGCGGATGAGGCCCGGGAGCGCATGTCGCATCTCGCGGAGGAACAGAAGGCGTTGATTGCCGAGACGAAGGCGGAGCAGAGCCGCATCCTCAAGGAAGCGGCACAGGCGCGCAGTGAAATGCTTGCTCAGGCGAAGGCGGATGCCCAGGCGCAGACCGCGGATATGATTGAGAAAGCGCGGGAGCAGATAGCGAACGAGCGCGAGACTGCCCTGCGCGATATCCGCCGGCAGGTGGCATTGCTTTCGGTGGATGTTGCGGAGAAGGTGCTCCGCGCGAAACTCGATGCCTCCCCGGAGCAGCAGGCATTGATAGATCGCTATGTAGATGAATCAAGGAGCAGTAACTAGCCGGTACGCCAAGGCCTTCCTCCTTCTGGTAGAGGAAAGCGGCCGCGGAGAGCAGGTCTTCACCCAGGTGAGGGCCCTGCTCAAGGACGCCACGTCCGCGCCGCAGCCACTCGAGCCCGACATAGAGAAACTGGTACTGCTCCTCCGCCGGAATCACCGGCTGGACTGCCTCAAGTTCATCCTCCACGACTTCGTACGGCTATGGTGCAAAGAACACAAGGTAGTGCTGGTAAAACTGATCACCGCCGTTCCTTCCCCCGGCCTTCCCGAACGTCTGGAAGGCATGCTGGCCGCCCGCACGGGCTGCAAGATAATCATGGAGGCATCCGTAGACCCCGAACTTCTCGGGGGCTTCGTGCTGGAACTTGACAATGAAATGCTGGATGCGAGTGTGCGCCGCCAGATCGACGACATCCGCCGCCAGTTAGTACAAAAGAACAACAGAATTATATGACGCAGAATACAATCAAGGCAAGCGAGATTTCCGACATCCTGCTCGGACAACTGAAAGACATCGATACCACCGTCCATTTCGAGGAGACGGGCAAGGTGTTGCAGGTGAGCGACGGCGTAGCCCGTATCTATGGCTTGGTGAATGCCGAGGCCGGCGAGCTGCTGGAGTTCGCGTCCGGCATCAAGGCTGTGGTGATGAACCTTGAGGAGGATAATGTCGGCGCGGTGCTGCTCGGCCCTACCGATCAGGTGAAAGAGGGCATGAGTGTACGCCGCCTCGGCCGCATCGCATCCATCAACGTAGGTGAGAAGATGGTCGGGCGCGTGGTGAATCCCCTTGGAGAGCCTCTGGACGGGCTTGGGGAGATAGGGGGCGAACTCTTCGAGATGCCTCTGGAGCGCAAAGCGCCGGGAGTGGTGTACCGCGAGCCTGTGACCGAGCCTTTGCAGACCGGCCTGAAGGCGGTGGATTCCATGATTCCCATCGGCCGCGGCCAGCGAGAACTCATCATCGGCGACCGCCAGACCGGCAAGACCGCCCTCGCCATTGACACTATCATCAACCAGCGCAGGTGCTTCGAGGCCGGCAAGCCTGTCTATTGCATCTATGTGGCTGTGGGCCAGAAGGGCTCCACCGTCGCTTCAATAGTGGAGACGTTGCGCTCGAAGGGGGCGATGGATTATACCATAGTGGTGGCGGCAACCGCATCCGACCCTGCCGCCGTGCAGTATTATGCGCCCTTTGCAGGGGCTGCCGTGGGGGAGTACTTCCGCGATACCGGCCGCCCTGCCCTGATAGTTTACGACGATCTTTCCAAGCAGGCAGTGGCCTACCGCGAGGTGTCCTTGATCCTGCGCCGCCCGTCCGGCCGCGAGGCCTATCCGGGAGATGTGTTCTACCTGCACAGCCGCCTTCTCGAGCGTGCTGCCAAGATCATCTGCCAGCAGGAGGTTGCGGAGCAGATGAACGATCTGCCCGAGTCTCTGAAGGGCCATGTGAAGGCGGGAGGATCCCTCACCGCACTGCCCATCATC
>JAFZIX010000265.1 GCA_017554135.1 Bacteroidales bacterium
CTCGGGAGTAATGTCCGTGCTCTGGGTCTCATCAACATAGAGGAGGGAACTGCGGTCGAATACGAAGATGTATCCACCGGCCTTTGCGACCTCGTTCATCTTCTCCTGGGCCTTCTTGTAGATAGGCTCCATCAACTTCTGCTGCTGCTCCTGAAGTTCCTGCTCAACATTCTGGCTGAATTCCTGGATGCGCTGCTGGATCTGGGTGAGCTCATCTTCTTTGGTCTTGCGGGTTGCAGGGGTATAGCTGTTCACATTCTGCTGATACTTTGCGTACTTGTCCTGGAATTCGTTCATCATTTCCTGATAGGACTCCTGGGCATTCTTCTGCGACTCCTGGATGACGGAGCGGGCCTGATCGGATTCAGGCATAAGCTGAACGAGTTCCTGGAAATTCACATGAGCGAACTTCTGGGCCGAAGCTGCCACGCCGATGAGCGATACCGCTGCAATCAAAAGAATCTTTTTCATATCTAAACTAAATTAAAATTGTTGTCCGATAATAAAGTGGAACTGGCTGCCTCCGTTGGTAGCATCGTCGAAGCCATAGCCCCAGTCGATACCGAGCAGACCAACCATCGGTAAGAAGATGCGCGCACCCACTCCGGCGCTGCGTTTGATCTGGAACGGATTGAACTTTTCGATAGAATCCCAGCAGTTTCCCCCTTCCAGGAAGACCAGCGCGAAGATGGTGCTGGAAGGCTGAAGGATAACCGGGTAGCGAAGTTCCACGGTAAACTTGTCGTATACGTTTCCGGCGTATGCCGAACGGTTTGCATTATAATTAGTCTCCGTGTAAGGAGTGAGAGAATAGTTCTCGTAACCACGCAGAGGGATGATATCCGAGCCGTATGTGCTATAACCCGACATACCGTCACCACCGACGAGGAAGCCCTCGAACGGGGAATAACCCCATTTCTTGTTATAACGGCCCAGATAACCGAACTGTGCCCTGGTCATCAGCACGAGGTCTCCGACAAGTTTGGTATAACTGGCCGCAGAGAATTTCCACTTGTGATACTCGATCCAGCGGAAACGGTGGTCCGAATCCCAGGTGTCGTAGTCTATATCTCTCCAACTTACCACGGGCACCCTGTTTCCGTTTGCATCGAAAGTGTGCTTGCGGAATAGCGAATAAGGCGGGGTCATCTGCAGGCTGAACGAGAAATCCGAGCCCATACGGGGATAAATCTGCTGGTCGGTGGAGTTCCTGTTCAGGCTGACTGTGTAACTGAGGTTGTGGGACAGGCCGTCGTCGAAGAAGAAGTATCCGGAGTACCAGTTTGTCAGTTTATAAGTCTGCCAACTGAGGCCGTTATACAACACGAAATAGTTGTCCGGCCACTTCAGGCGGTTACCCAGAGACGCCGCGAAACCATAGATCTCCAGCATACGGTCGTGACTGAGGATCTGCAGGTATGTATTGGAGTTGGTCTGGCGGGTATAATATGCCGACAGGCTGAGCGAAGTGGGCTTCTTGCCGAAGAGCCAGGGCTCCACGAAACTAGCCGAAAGCGCGGTATAGTAGGTTCCGTTGGTCTGGAAACGGAAAGAAAGGTTCTGGGCATCTCCCAGAGGAACCGGCCTCCACGCACCCTTGTCGAACATACGGTGAGTGGAGAAGTTGTTGAACGACACGCCGGCGGTTGCCACGAAGGTGCGACCTCCCCATCCTCCGGAAAGTTCCAGTTGGCTGGAAGGCTTTTCAGTGACGTTGTAAACCAGATCCACCGTGTTGTTGTTCTGGTTCGGAATCATGGAATACCCGCTGGAACTCATTATCGATTCCGGATCGAACTGGCCCAGGGACGCGATTTCACGAATGGAACGCTCGAAATCAGACTGGCTGAACAAATCTCCGGGGCGGGTGAACACCTGACGGCGGACCACTTTCTCGCTGGTGAGGTCGTTGCCGTTGATCACGATATTATTGAGAGTGGCCTGTTTGCCCTCGGAGATGCGCATCTCCACATCCACGGAGTCATTCTGAATATTGGTCTCCACGGGAGTGACGGAGAAGAAGAGGTAACCGTTGTCCCTGTACATCTTGGAGATATCGTAATCCGTCTGCTTGCCACCGCCGAAAAGGCGCTTCTCCATAGTGACGATATCATACACATCTCCGGGTTTGATGGAAAGGACCTGATTGAGTTGGTCCGAACGATAAACGGAGTTACCGGTCCATGTGATATCCCGGAAATAATATTTGTCTCCTTCCTCGACGGTAATGTCTATGCCGAGCCGGCCTGGTTCGATGGTGTAGATGGAGTCTTTTACGATGCGGGCATCTCTGTAGCCGGCCTCGTTGAAGGCGCTGATAAGGGTCTTCTTGTCGTTGGGGTATTCCTTCGGGTCGAATTTCTTGGAGTGGAAGAAATTGTAGAACTTGCGGGACTTGGTTTTCTTCATGCTACGCGCGAGCTTGTATTCCTTGACATGCTCATTGCCTATGAAGTTGATGTCCTGCACCTTGACCTTGATGCCCCTGTCCACCGCGAAATTGACTCGGATAGCCTTCCTGATGATGGTATCCTTCTCCACCTCAGCCTTGACCTGACAGTCCAGGAAGCCCTTTTCCGCATAATATTTCTTGATGATGTCGGAGCATGTCTTCTCTACATAGTCGGAGAATGCCCCGCCACGGCGGAGGTTGAGCCTTTCCTGAAGGTCTTTCTTCTCTCCGGATTTCACCCCGGTGAACGACCATTTGGACACCCTGGGACGCTCCGCGATCCTGATGACGAGGAAGGCGGAATCCCTGTCCGCGCTGAGATGGTCGATCTCCATCGATACATCTTCGAAAAAGTTCTGCAACCACAGGCGACGGACAATTCCGGACATATCCTCGCTGGGAACGGTGATTTCCATTCCCTTCTGGAGGCCCGTGAGGGATATAATCTGACTTTCGCTGAAGTAATTGTTGCCCTGAACGCTCACTCCACCCACCTTGTACTTTGCGGGACGGGAATAATCGACTTCCACTCCCCCCTCCTGGGCGAACGACGCCACTGCACTTAGCAGAAGCACCGACAGAGCAATTATCTTTCTGATCTTCATTCCTTATTTGACTTTTCCGTAACGCCTGTCCCGCGATGCAAACTCTTCGAGGGCGGCCAGGAGGCTATCCTTTCTAAAATCAGGCCAAAGTGTATCCGTGAAAACAAATTCGCTATATGCGGCCTGCCAAAGCAGGTAGTTGCTGATGCGTTTCTCGCCGGAGGTGCGGATGATCAGGTCCGGATCCGGGAAGCCGGCAGTCACCAGATAAGGCTCGATACTGTTCCCTCCCTCGGCCGCCATGCGGTCTGCAGCCTGCTGGATGTCCCACTTTCCACTATAGCTCACGAACACTATCATTGTCAGGCCCGTATTGCGGGATGTGGCCTCTTCAAGATGACAGACCGCCTCATTCAGGGCAGGTGCCAGACGGGCACGATTGCCGAGCACTATGAAACGGACGTTGTTCTTCATCATTGTCTCGTACTCCGCGGCCACGGCTTTGAACATGAGTTTCATCAAGGCATCAACCTCATCCTGGGGGCGGCCCCAGTTCTCTTCAGAGAAAGCGAACAACGAAAGATAGGGAATCCCCCACTCTGCACAGGCTTCTGTGATTACACGGACACTCTCGATGCCCTCGGCATGACCAAAAGCCCTTTCTTTCCCGCGCTCCTTAGCCCAGCGGCCGTTGCCATCCATGATGATGGAGATATGTCTTGGGAGTCTCTCTGGAAGTTGCATACTATTCAACTGTATTTCTCACATCCTGCCCCCAGAAGAAACGGCTCTTGAGGGCGTCTATGAAATTCGACTTGCCCAGGCTGACTCGCCTGAGGGGAAAAGGTGCGGTGCCAACCTGCACCACGGTGCCGCAGGGGATAGCGTAACTGCGATTGTCCTGGCTCAGGATCATCCGGCCGCTGCGGGACTTCCCCCGGAGTATCACTTCCGCATCCTTCGGCACAACCAGGGGCCTGAGATTGAGGTTATGGGGGGCAACGGGGGTTATCAGGCGCACAGGTGCGGATGGCTGGCATATAGGGCCTCCCGCACTCAGGTTGTAGGCAGTGGAACCTGCGCTGGTAGCAATCAGCAGACCATCTCCCCAATAAGTGGGAAGAGGGTTGCCGTCGATGGTAACATCCACACCCAGCATCTCGGCCGTATCCCGGTGGAGACTGAGTTCATTCACTGCATAGGGCCAGAAACCGGGGATATCCACGCCATAGCATGTTATTTTCAGCATATCCAGTTCCTCCACGCTCCAGCGCCCGGAAAGGATAGATTCCGCACTGACCTCGGCATAATTGGCAGCGAGAAAGCCCATACGGCCAAGGTTGATTCCAAGAATAGGGAGACCGGCCTCGGCCACCCGGTGCGCGGTGCTCAGGAAGGTCCCGTCCCCGCCGAAACTCAGCACCATGTCGGTGCCCGGCTGCACGCATTCGCTGCTGCGGATCTCATAAATGACAGCCCCGCCGGCAGAAAGCTGCGAGAGCAGAGACTCTATGCGCGCTTCCCCCTTCAGGGCGACTTTCTTTATGAAATATCCGATTTTCATATTAAGCCTACAAATTTAACATTATTTTACGATTTTCGGTGGTTTTTGCTACTTTTGTATCACTATGACTAAACTGAGTGTAAACATAAACAAGATAGCCACCCTTCGCAACGCGCGCGGAGGGAACGTTCCGGATGTCACCCTGGCGGCCCTCAAATGCGAGGAATTCGGCGCACAGGGCATCACGGTGCATCCCAGGCCGGATGAGCGCCACATCCGCTACAGCGACGTGCGCATCATCCGCCCCCTGCTGAAAACAGAATTCAACATAGAAGGCAATCCCATTCCCCAGTCCTTCAGAGACCTGGTGATGGAGGTAGTGCCGGACCAGGTCACACTGGTGCCGGATGCGCACGACGCAATCACATCCAATGCCGGTTGGAACACCATCGCAAACAAGGAGTTCCTGACTGAGATGTGCAGCCTTTTCCACCAGAAGGGGATCAGGGTATCGATATTCATCGATCCCGTTCCGGAGATGGCCGTTGCCGCAAAAGCCTGCGGAGCGGACAGGGTGGAACTCTACACTGAAGCCTACGCCGCCCGGTATGCCGCCGGCCCGGAGGCTGCCATAGCCCCTTATCTCCGCACCGCCGAAGCAGTCAGGGAGGCAGGGCTGGGCCTGAATGCCGGCCACGACCTCAACCTCGACAATCTCGCATATTTCATCCGCACCATCCCCTGGACGGACGAGGTTTCGATAGGCCATGCCATCATCTCCGATGCAATTTATCTGGGCCTCGAGCGCACTATCAAAGAGTATTTGGCACGGATTTAGAATTATTTCCTTATCTTTGTAAGTTATTACGACAGAAAACAATTAACAATTCAAATATGAAAAGAATCGCTCTCATCATCAGCGCCGCAGTTTTCGTGCTGGCCGCTGTCTCTTGCAAGAATGTCAAGACCGCTGAATCCGCCGACGGAGCAGCAGCAAAAGAAGGCCCCGCAGCAGGTGCCATAGTTTATTTCAATCTGGACCGCGTGCTCGAAGAGTACGACATGGCCAACGACCTCCGTTCCGTAGTTGAGACCAAGGTCAACAGCATCCAGCAGGAAATCACCCGCCGCGGCACCAAACTCGAAAAGGATGTCAAGGCATTCCAGGACAAGATCGACAAGGGCCTCCTCACCCGCAGCGTTGCGGAAGTGCAGGGCCAGAAGCTCCAGCAGCAGCAGAACAGTTTCCAGCAGTATGCCGCCCAGAAGCAGCAGGAAATGGCTGAGGAGCAGCAGGTTATGCTGAACCAGATAGCTGATGCCATCAAGTCCTTCCTGGATGAATACAATGCCGAGAAGCAGTATGCAATGATCATCAGCACCCAGGGTGCGGTTCTTCCCGCTCCCGTGGCAGCCGCCGATCCCGAACTCGACATCACCGATGCCATCCTCGAAGGCCTCAACGCAGCCTACGTGAAGACCAAGGCCAAGGAGACCAAGTAATTTTGAAAACCGCCATCCTGTCCGCATTCCACCCCTTCCGGGGAGGCATCGCCCAGTTCAATGGAAACCTCTATCTTGAACTGGGAAAAACGGCGGACGTGAAGGCATTCAACTATTCCCGGCAGTATCCGGGATTCCTCTTCCCCGGCAAGACGCAGTACGTGTCCGCCGGGGATGCTTCTTTTCCCCTGCCCTCCGAAGCCGTGCTGGACACGGCCAATCCACTCAACTGGCCGGGGGCTGCACGCAAGATAAAGGCCTGGCAGCCGGGCCTTCTGCTGATGCGCTACGTCATGCCCTATTTCGCTCCTTCGCTGGGCTATGTTGCCCGCAAGGTCAGGAGGAGCGGATGCAAGGTAGTGGCCATCGCAGACAATATCATCCCCCACGAAAGGCACATCATCGACAAGCCCTTCACAAGGTATTTCCTGGGCGGTCTGGACGGATGCGTCACCCTCTGCGATGCGGTTGCGGAAGATCTGCACCGCTGGGCCCCGGACCTTCCGTCCAAGGTGATATTCCATCCTCTTTATTCCCATTTCGGTGAGAAGCTGCCCCGCAAAGAAGCAGAGCGCAAACTGGGCCTGCAGCCGGGGATGAAGAACCTGCTGTTTTTCGGGCTGATCCGGGAATACAAGGGCCTGGACATACTTCTGGAGGCGTTCGACAGCCTGCCCGAAGACTACCAGTTGATAATCGCAGGGGAATGCTACGGGCCTTTCGACAAGTACCAGGCCGCCATCGACGCCTCCCCCGCGAGAGAGCGCA
>JAFZIX010000266.1 GCA_017554135.1 Bacteroidales bacterium
GATGGGGACGGCGGAAAGAAGGATAATCCACTGGTAAGAACCTTCACCGAGCCCGGTTTCAAAGCCATGGCCATCCTCCCCTTCATCCCCGAAGAAACCATCAAATCCCTCGCAAAATGAAACGAATCATTTTAAGTGCAATTCTTCTCTCCATAGCATACGGCGCATTAGCGCAGGAAGGGCAGAAGTCGGCGAAAGACCGCCTCACCGAGATAGAGAACATGGCGGACCAAATCAAGGAATCCAAGAGCAGCAGTTCGGATGAAGTTATTTCCGTCGATGCTCTCAGCCACCTTTACGTTGGCGGCCATATGGTGTCCGAAGAAAAGTTCCCGGGGGGCAAGTCCCATGAAGTCGGGCTGAATATTATCCAATTCAAGCTTGAACCCGCCAAATGGCTCTCCTTCGAGATAGGTTGCGATTTAAAGTGGGACAGGTTCATTGCCAAGGGAATCATGTATGAGATCGATGCTAACAATCAGTTTGCCCTTTCCACGGCAACCCCTCCCAGCCGTCTCAAATCCAAGATCTGCGCTTTCGGATTCAGCGCCCCTGCAGATATTGCTCTTCACTTCGGAAAGTTCGGTTTGAGGTTCGGCGCAGAAGCCACCTACGACCTGGACCGTTGCAACAAGGTTAAAAACAAATTCCGGGACAGCAACGGCAAGAGGGACAAGGCCATCCTGAATGGCGGCCAGATACAGAATTTCCGTCAGGCATATTTTGCAGGAATTGAATTCGACGACCTCGGGGCATATTTCAAATACTGCCCGGGAACCATTATCCCAGGCAGCATCAATCTTGAAAACCTCGTCAGCGTAGGTGTCTATGTGACGATGTAGAGGCTATCTGATCTTTATCAGCCCCATCTGAAGTCCCCAGCATCCGTCTGTGATGATGGGGACTTTCTTTCCCCTTGCATCCTTGACGTAGATAATACCATCTACGAAAGTGTGGCTGTGGCCGCCGATTATCAGATTCAGGCCCTTGGTCTGAGGCACCAGATCCTGATCTTCCTGATATCCGAGGTGGCTTAGGAGGATGACGAAGTTGCACTTGTCTTCCTTGCGGAGATGCTCCGCCCATTTATTCACCACCTCAACATTGTCCAACTGGCGTATGCGCTGGGCCGTGGGAGCAGCCACCATCGTGGCGATATCCGCCTCCATGCCTATGATGCCTATACGCATCCCTCCTCTCTCGATCACAGTCGTGGGAGTTACGTACTGCTTGAGGATTTCCGGGAATTCGCAGTTAGCGCACACCACAGGGCACTTGACAACGCTCAGGCGTGCCGCAAGGCTCTCGATTCCCTCATCGAGTTCATGATTGCCCAGCGTTATGCAGTCATAAGCCATGGCATTGATAATCTTCGGCTCGAGCGAACCACCAAGTTCGCTATGATACGATGTGCCCTGGTTGAAGTCCCCGGCATGAACCATCAGGACCTTCTGGGGAGGATAAACGGAACGGATGCTGTCCACGAAAGCAGCGCGTTCGATAATCCCCCCAAGACCATCCCTCTCTCCCCCGCGGACGGGATCGAAATGGCTATGGGTATCGTTGGTGTGTATAATCACCAGCCTGGGCTGGCAGGCGGCTGCCGCGAAGCAGACCGCCAGAATCATCAAAAACCTTTTCATTTCTCCCTAACTATGCGTCCGTCAGTGAAATACTTGAGTTCCTTACCTTCCGCCGTCATCTTGCGGATATCAGCCAGGATAGCATCCCCGATGCGCACATCGGTCAGCATATAATCCTTTGCATTACGGGCGAATTTGTAGCCGTCTCCTCCATCCAGCAGGAAATCTATAGTAGCAACACCGTAAAGTTTGTCATCATCAATGGGCTGACCTCCGATTTCTGCAGAAACAAGTTTCTTGTTCTTGATCACAACCCTGGCCCCGGAAATGGCCTGAACGCCGTTTTCGGCCATATACTCGAGGATAGCCCTGATATCCCGCCCCTCCAACTGCACGTAGCACAGATAGTTGGCAAAAGGAAGCATGGATACGATATCGTCGAGCAGCACGTCACCCTGAGGGATATCCTGGCGGATTCCACCGCGATTGGTGAAGGCCATATCTATTTTGCGCCCCGTAGGTGCCGCTATAGCAGACATATCCGCAAAGAGCCTGTCCACAATAAAGTTGCAGAGAGGATCCTCCGGTTTATGCTTTGCCATAGGCTCCGGAGCATAGGCGATGACTTCCTTCAGGCGGGCCATTTCAGGCTGCACATCAATCAGAAGCCGAGCCACCTCCGGGGTGGAGCCGCCCTTGAAAACCTTGCCCTTGGGAGAGGTGTAGACGCTGTCTTCGACCACGCCGAGGGCCTCGGGTACATTGGTGGCGCTGGGCACCGTCACGCCGGTGCGGTGGCCATCTATCTTATATGCCTCCCACTTGAAAGAATGGGCGCATGAGCAAAGCAGGGCAAGCCCTGCGAATGCCAGGATTATTTTTGCTTTAACCATTTCCAAAGGTCTGCCCAAGTCGATTTCTTGCCGAACATCAAAATGCCTGCCTTATAGATCTTGGCGGATGCCCAAGCCATAATCAGGAAGGTGACGAATAGCAGCGCCACAGACACTGCTAGTTCCCAGAACGGCACTCCGTAAGGGATGCGGGCAATCATTACGATAGGAGACGTGAACGGAATCATCGACCCCCAGAATACAACGCCGCTTTCCGGATTCTTGAATGCAAAGAATACGATAAAGAAGCCAATCATCAGAGGAATGGTGACAGGCAGTTGCAGTTGCTGGGTGTCAGCCTCATTCTCTACGGCGGATCCGATGGCCGCATACATGGAAGCATAAAGCAGGTAACCAAGTACGAAGAAAATGAAGAAGCTGACAATCATCTTACCCCATGGAATATGTGAAAGAGTCGTGAAAATGACAGACATTTCGCTGTTCTGCGTCATGGCAGCCATATCCACGCCGCCCATATTTGCAGACATTCCCATCATATCCGCAGAGTTCACCAGATCTCCAAGGCCGAATATGGCGCTGGCGCCAAGCACAAGAACCAGCGTGAGAACAATCCAAAGAAGGAACTGGGTAAGAGCCACAAGAGCGATGCCTATGATCTTGCCGAACATCAGTTCGGTGGCCTTTACCGAAGACACCAAAACCTCAACCACGCGGGAACTCTTCTCCTCGATTACAGATGACATTACGGAAGCGCCGAACATGGCGATGAACATGTAGATCATCATTCCGAGTATCATGGAAACCGCCATGTAAATACCTGACTCTGAAACGGTTGCTTTTCCGCTTTCGTCGAGGGTGAACTCACTCACCTTCACATCCGCCTTCACATCCTTCATTATCTGGTCCAGCCCGGCAATCTTGTATGTGCCGATGCGGTACTGCTCCACAGCCTTGTTCGCCTTGACACGTATACTGCTGCTGAAATCTACACCGGCCGGTTTCTTGCTATAGGTCTGGATGTTCACGCTGTTGGCGGAATCCAGGGGAGAAACCACGACCAGCACGTCAAAACCCCTGCTCTTCAACTCATCCTTGATCACCATGGGATCCTCGCCGCTGCAATCGGTGAATTCAGCCGCTTCGGTATTCTCGAAATAAGGCACCACAATGCCCGAATAGTCCACGACGGCCACCTTCTGGCTCTTCTCCTTCACGTTCATCATCAAATATGAAGGAAGTATGCAGAGCGCCGCAAAAAGGATAGGCACCACGAAGGTGGTGATGAGGAAACTCTTTTTCTTGACCTTGTTAAGGTATTCGCGGGATATCACAATCCCAGTCTTGCTCAGATTCATGCTTCAGGGGCCTCCCCACCCGTAACGAGTTTAATAAATATATCGTTCATCCTGGGCATCAGTTCCTTGTAGGAATTGATAGTAACGCCCTTGTCGATGTAAGACTGCAGCACATCGTTGCCGGCCTTCTCGCGGGAAACGACCTCGGTGTGACGGCCGTCGGCATCGGTGTACTCGATTTCAATGTTGTTGTTGCCATATTCGCGGCGGATGTGATCCACTCCTCCGGTAATGACAAGCTTGCTCTTGTTGATAAGTGCGATATCATCACAAAGTTCCTCCACGCTCTCCATATTATGGGTGGAAAGGATGATGGTCGCGCCTTCCTCCTTCAGGCGGAGGATTTCCTTGCGGATGAGTTCGGCATTCACCGGGTCGAATCCGCTGAAAGGCTCGTCCAGAATCATCAGCGAAGGCTTGTGTACCACGGTGGTGATGAACTGAACCTTCTGAGCCATACCCTTTGAAAGTTCCTCAACCTTCTTGTTCCACCAGGACTCGATGCCGAAGCGAACGAACCAGTCCTTGAGGGCCAGACGGGCGTCCGCGGCGGACATGCCCTTCAGCTGGGCCAGGTACATGGCCTGGTCGCCGACTTTCATTTTACGGTACAGACCGCGCTCCTCGGGCATGTAGCCGATGCGGGCGACATCCTCGCGCGTTATGGGACGGCCATTGAAGATGATCTCCCCGTCCGAGGGGATGGTGATGCGGTTGATGATGCGGATGAGGGTCGTCTTGCCGGCGCCGTTCGGGCCGAGCAGGCCGAAGATCCCTCCTTCCGGAATATCGAGGTTCACGTGGTCCAGGGCCACTTTCTCCCCGAAATTCTTGCAGACGTTCTTACACTCTATAATTGCCATAATACACTAGTAAAAAACTCCTTATTTCGCGGCCAGCGCGACCACGCTGCACGGCGGCAGGGTCAGCTCGATGCCGGCCTTGGTGATCTTGTAGTCCTTGAAAGC
>JAFZIX010000267.1 GCA_017554135.1 Bacteroidales bacterium
GGCCTGGATCTGCCGACGGTGTCGCTGGTGGCCATCCTGGATGCGGATAAGGAAGGATTCCTGCGCACTACCAGGGCGCTGACGCAGACCGCCGGGCGCGCCGCCCGAAACGTGAACGGCCTGGTGATAATGTACGCCGACAAGATCACTCCCTCGATGGACGAGACCATCCGCGAGACCAACCGCCGCCGCACCAAGCAGATGGAGTATAATAAGTTACACGGGATTACCCCGAAGCAGATAGAGACGCGGGCGAATGTTCTGGTTAAGGAGATGAACCCCCGGGTGGCGAACGGCACGACCGGCCGCGTAAGCGCCCCCAACTCCTACGACGATCCCACCTACATCCCCAACCCCTCCGACCTCGGTTCCGGCGTGGTCAGCGTTGGCTTCGGGCACGATTCCAAGCGCGAGCCGGGATCCGCCTATGTGGACGGTTATGTCAAGGCAGACCTGGCGGCGGTGCTGCAGGACCCCGTCATCCGCTCCATGAGCCGCGAGCAGATAGAGAAGATGATAGAGGAGGACAAGCGGCGCATGCAGCACTCAGCGGCGGAACTGGACTTCGCCGAGGCCGCACGCTACCGGGACGAAATGTGGGCGTTGCAGCAGTATCTTAAAGTCTGGAAGTGTTGAGAGCGGCCTCCAGATATTCGCGGACGTAGTTCTTAAGTTCCTCTCCCTCAAGGATTTCCACTTCAGTCGCAAGGCCTGTGACAAAGCGCCCGGCCCCTTCGAGCCCGCGGATTGTGCCCTCGAAGATCCAGTCGCTCCCCTTTTTGTGGACAGACTTCTCCGCCAGGGGATATTCTTCCAGCAGCAGATTCTTGGCGCGCTGGCTGAGGCGAAGTTTCACCTGCATGCCGTTGTTGCCGTGGATACGGAAGGCATCCACCGGCTGGAGATGGTGCTTCTGCTCCTCCGTCCATGGTTCGGGAAGAATCTCCACCTCGCTCATACGGGCTATCTTGAAGCACTTGTTGCGTCCGTCTTCCAGGTCATAGCACCATGCATCTATATAGTTGGTAGTGAAGCCGAAAGGTTCGACGAGGCGGTCCCGGACCTGACCGGAATTGGAGGATTCGTAGCCGCGCAGGATCACCTTGCTCTTGCTTTTGATGGCCTCCGAAAGCGCCTGCACGTTGGCGGTATTGGAATGCTTTGCCACGAAGTTGGCGATGGATGTGCTGTCGTAGACCGCGGCCAGTTTGCGCTTCAGCCCTGCCTTGAGGGCATTTGTGTTATCCAGGCCGTCTATCATGTTATTGACAATTGCGGCTTCTTCGTCGGAGAAATAAACCAGCTTGGAGAGGTCCAGGGTGTCGTCGTTCAGGCTGGTGAGGCGGTAGATGTTGCCGTAGAGTTTTTCCACGGCGAATCCGGCGGCCTTGAAGGTGTCGATATAACGGTAAATCGTGCGCTCAGACATCTCCAGTCTGTCCGCCAGTTCATCGATGCTGTAGGTGACGTTGCCGCTGAGGAGGCGCATCAGCCGCAGCATTCTTTCAAATTTCGGTTGATCCATGCACAAATTTATCAAATATTTTTGAAATTGTCAAAAGTTGACAAAACGGGGGCGTACCTTTGCATCGTTGAACAAAAACAGATTGCATTATGAACGCCAATGATCTCAAACTCTTCTTCGAGAATTCCGAAATTTCTGCCCTTATCGACGATCTCGGTCTGGAAGTAAAATAATTTGCTATATTTGTGTGTTTCCAACACACAGATTATGAAAAAGATAGCCATATTTCTTTTTTTCATCCTTTCTTTCTGGTCGGCCGGAGCGCAGACCTACCTGGTTAAAAGTCTTAAGCCAGTTGATTCGAAAAAGTATTATCCCCACTACGTTGGTGTAAGCGGCCATAGCGAGGATATGTACATTGCGACCTTCCGCTGCTCCAATGGCTTCCACCTCCATAACGCCAGCACCTATGCCGAGGGTTCGGGCAACTCATACGTTACCTTCTCTCTAAAAGGAGCATACGATAAGATCACATTTATATTTGGTCCTGGGCGTAATAACAATGACCGTTTTGCTGCAGGTGACAAGGGTACCGATATTGTTATTGTAACGGCTGACGGACGACGTGTGATGGATGAGGTCCTTCACCAGTGGGATGCACCCAGAGTTGTCACTCTGGACGTCAGCGGTGTAGACCTTCTCCGGTTCGAGGACTGGTCGGGTCTGGAGGGAGCATACTTTGGCGAAATAAAGTTGTGGAAGAAAGGTCAGACACCCACTCCATATAATATCTCCAACGCCTCCCTAATGGCAAAGGATAAAGTAAAGTTGGTAGAAGAGTTGCGCCCCCACCTGATTTGCCACCGCGGATGGTCTAAACCAATCACCAAAGACGATTACAGTGGCATCAGCGAAGAGGAATACATTTCCATCAACCGCATCAAATACTACTCCGGGCTGTCCATGAGCGCTTCTCAAGAGCTAGGAGAAGGCATCAGCGCAGGTTTCGCCTATTTCTGGCTTCAGAAGAAGTTCGATAAACTTTCTTTCCTGGTTGGCCCCAGAGATAATATGAGTTCCAATGCAAAGGCCTGGTTGACCATAAAGGGAGATGGGATAATAATCTATGAGAAAATGATCACCCAGCAGGACCTTGCGGAGGTCGTTGTAATCGACGTTACCGGAGTGAACGTGATCTCCTTCCACTGTGGTGAACTGGAGGAAAGCGATTTCCTAAAAGGAATGACCTTCGGCGTGGTGGACATCTACGCCTATAAGAAGGGCTGCCCTGATATCCCTACCCCAGGCGTAGCCAATACCGGTCTGGAAAAACTGTCGAAACTTCCGGATGCTGTAAAACTATGCTCCAGCCATGAGCCCTTCTCCGTTCGCGGCACCGGCAGTTTCGATAAAATCTATTTCAACGGCACCTCCTCCCACTATCATTTCTCTATGGGTGGAGAGCAGTTTGAAGAAGGCTTTATCCTCACTACAGGCTCAACCTTTATGGACGGGAATATCAATTCCTACGTTGCATTCGACCTTGCCGGTCAGTTCGACTGGGTTAGTTTCACCGTGGGTACCCTTTCCAAACGCCGCGTGCTTGGGGAAGACCGCATAATGGTTTTCGCAGATGACGTACTGATTTTGGATACGGATGTGCATTGCCTGTGGCCAAACCAGAAGTTCACCCTTCCCATCAACAAGTGCAGGGTGCTGAAGTTTGCCAAGCCCGGAAACGGAGAGAGCAAGCAGACATACATTGGCGTGGGAGATGTGATGGTCTTCCGAGGAAAGCCCCAGGATACAACTCCTTTCTTCAACCACGTCAGGCCAGAATGCCCGGAGACCGTGGACCTCATCGACCTTACCAAAGGGCCTTATTTCCACTATGTGGGACGATATCTCAGCTCGCTCACGAACTTCGATTTCAACGACTGCTTCAAAAATGGCAGCAGCATACGTGAGGCTTTCACAATGAAGGACGGCAGCCGCATCAACAAGGGCATAATGCTCGAGACCAACGTGCCACCGGCACTGGTCTTTGAGGATATAGACCTGAATACAGCAATCTTCCTGTTCATTGTCGGCGCCGGGAGTTCCATTTCCGCCAGCAACGTGGCGGCGGCAACGGGCATATCCGCCGGTGCCGGTCTGGCAGGAGCGCTGGCAGCAGGCTACGGAGCCCTGAGCTTGGTTGGAGACAAGGGCCATCAGTCGGCATACGCGGCGTTCAATCCCTATGGAGAATATGAATCGCTTAAGTTTACCGTAGCGAACAAGGCGGAATTCGTTGACACAGATTTATTCGGTGCAAAGCTGGATCCGAACAATCCGGTACAACTGATGGTATTTGCCGATATGCGCAAGGTCGGCGAGTTCACTCTCACCAACAAGATGCAGCCGGCAACATTTGAAGTTTCCATCAACAAATGCACCCAGCTGGTGTTCTGGCTGCAGTGCGGAGACTGCCGTTCCGGCCAGTATGTGCTCTATGATATGACTTTGAGTAAGAAGCCTTGCTCGGCTCCAGTGCAGGACTTCAGCCAGACATCCCGCCAGGGCCAGACCGCCGGGCAGGGGCAGAAGAATTCAGTCAAACCTGAAGTAACCCCGGCCCTGGGCAATAATGATGCTGCTTCCGGCAAGGGTAAGGGTAAAGGCAAGGGCAAGAAGGAAGCCGCTCCTGTCAATTGGGATTTCGACGGCAGCCGCAGCCGGAACGAGGCTATCGACACCTATCTTTCCGATATCGATGCCATCTGGAAAGAGGTGAAGGAACTCGAGTCTGGTATCGGCGCGGGATACCAGATGAAGCAGGACTTCGTCCGTACCATGAACGGAGATGTCTATAAGTGCGTTTCGTTCGTAGACAAGGGAGGTAACCGCCTGAGCACCACCGATATTCAGAAGAAGATTATTGAGGATATGGGCGCCGCCAAGCAGATTCCCAACAAGGTGAC
>JAFZIX010000268.1 GCA_017554135.1 Bacteroidales bacterium
ACGTAATACTTGCTGGGCTGCATGTTGGCCCAGGAAGGAGCGTTCTGCGTAGCCGTAAGCAGTTCGCGGACCTCGGCCTCGGAGATGGTCTTTCCTGCCTCATAGGCCCGGATGCTCCGCCGGGAAGCGAACACTTCGTCAAGGGTAGGGGCCGATGTCTGGTTGCCACCGCAGGCGACAAGTGCCAGTGCGCACAGAAGAATGGAGAATCGTTTCATAAGCTTCAAATTAATCCGCTGCAAGTTAATCATTTTCTCCCAATCTTGTGCCCTCCGTCCCCAAAAGTGGGACGGAAGTATCGAAATACCGGCAAATACAATCCCTCCGGTCCACGTTTTGGGACGGAGGCCACGCCGAATGGCATCGGCAGAGGAAGTGCTGTACGAGAATTTTCACTACCTTTGTGGAGCAGAAGAAATAAGCAATGGAAACACGCAAGCATCTGGCGGCGGAAAAGAAACGCTGCAACTCCCATAACTGTGCACAGGCCGTGGTGTGCATCTATTGTGACCTGGTGGGCCTTCCGGAACAGACCGCGCTGGACATCGCCGGCGCGTACGGTACCGGCATGGGCAATATGGAAGGCACCTGCGGGGCACTGGTCGGAGCCGGTATGATCCTGGGCCTCAAGACCAAAGACCGTAACGAATCCCGCGCAAAGATGAAGCAGATGATGACCCAGTTCCAGCAGCGCAACGGCGCCACCCAGTGCAAACTGCTCAAGGGCATCGGCACCGGCGTCGTGCTCCGCGACTGCCCGGACTGTGTGGCCGATGCATCCGAATTCCTGGAAGATCTCTTATAGCCATGGAATACCTCTCCCAACAACGGCACGACGAGATCGCGGCCGAATTGAAGCATCTCATCGAAGAAGTGTACCCCAAGGCGGCGGAAGAGCTGGCCGAAATGAGCGCCCAGGGCGACCGGAGTGACAACGCCGGCTACCGCGAAGCCCGGCGGTTCCAGGGGAGGACCATCAGCCGCATCCGTTTCCTCCAGAAGATCCTGGAGCACTCCCGCGTAATCAATCCCGACGCTCTTCCCAAAGACAGGGTATCCCTGCTCAGTACGGTCGAGTTCACCAACCTCACCACCAACACCCGCATGAAATTCGAAATCGTGAGCCCCCACGAAATGGACCTGGAGGCCGGCAAGATTTCGCTGAATTCGCCCATCGGCGCCGCACTGATGGGCAAGAAGGTGGGGGAGATTGCCGAAGCCAAAGTCCCCTCCGGCACCCTCCGTCTGAGAATCGATAGCATTCGTTTTCAGTGACAACTTCCCAACGCTACGAAGGGCATACACTATACAAAAATTTAAAATATCGCTTGCGATATAAAAATAAAGTCGTATATTTGCATCGTGAACGATATAAATAGAAAAGATATGGCAAAGATTTACGACTTCAAGGCCCTTAATAACAAGGGCGCCGAATACGACTTCGCACAGTTCGAAGGCAAGGTTCTCCTGATTGTAAACACCGCTTCCAAGTGCGGTTTTACCCCGCAGTATGACGGCCTGGAGGCCCTGTATCAGAAATACAAGGACCAGGGACTCGTCATCGTAGGCTTCCCCTGCGACCAGTTCGCCCATCAGGAACCCGGCTCCAACGAAGAAATCGCCGAGTTCTGCCGCATCAACCACGGCGTCACCTTCCCGCTGATGAGCAAGGTCGACGTAAACGGTACCCATGAAAGCCCTGTCTTCACCTACCTGAAAGAAGCTGCTCCCACCGAGGAATACAAGGGGCTCAAGGCCAAGGCAACGCAGAAACTGCTGAAAGGAATCAGCAAAAGCGTAGAAAAGGACAGCGATATCCTCTGGAACTTCACCAAGTTCCTGGTGAACCGTGACGGCACCGTCGTCAAGCGCTTTGCCCCCACGGCAGAACCCGCCTCCTTTGAGAAGGACATCGAAGCCATGCTTTAATGTTATCCAACAGCTCGCCCCTGGCGCAGGATATCCAGCTTGTCAATAGCCGCCCGGATATCCTCCGGAAACGTTGTGTGCTCCCGCAGGAAAGCATTTGAGCCGCCGGAAAGGGCTTCATAAAGTTCCGGCGACATCTGATTCACATAAGAAGAGATCGCGTCCTCGATGTGGTCTTTCTCGGCTTCCGACGTGGAAAACCGGTAGACCCTTTCCTTCTGATGGAAAAACGCGTATGCCTGTTCTATCGCCGAATGGTCCATTTTGACTGAAAAACATTACTCAGGACGCGAATTTAGCAATAATCTCTGTATCTTTGTATACACGAATTCAAAGAACAAGCTATATGACACTCGAAGAACAAATCCAGCAGGCCATCAAAGAGGCCATGAAGGCCAAGGACACGGTAGCCATGAACGCCACCCGCGCCATCAAGGGCGAAATCCTCCTTTTCAAAACCAGCGAAGGGGGATCGAAGGAAGTCACCGACGGAGACATCCTCAAAATGATTCAGAAACTGGTGAAGCAGCGCAAGGAAGCCGCCGAGCAGTTCGTCGCCGCCGGACGTCAGGA
>JAFZIX010000269.1 GCA_017554135.1 Bacteroidales bacterium
CCACCTCGACGGCATCCTCTACATCGATAAACTCGAACCCGCCCTGTAACACCCGCGTACTTCCTAATTCCACCTACTAATAACAATCCCGCTTACCACAAAGCGCCCCCCCTTGACCTTCCCCAAAAACGCGGAAAATTGGGGAAGGTCGGGCCAAGAGACAAGAAATATTGGTTTTAAAGTTAGTTTACTAGAGATTCGGATTCAGGGTCTTCCACTCGGAAACCGGAGGAACGATGCCCAGGGTCACGATCTCGTCGCGCATCTTGCAGAGGTGATCGTAGGAAGCCTTGAGGGCTGCCATCTCTTCTGCAGTGCCCTTGGGAGCGGTGAAGTGAACGCCGGTCTTGTCAATTGTGGAAGGCATTGCCATCATCACATTCTGGAAGACCTTGTTGTTCACATAGCAACCTGCAGGCCAGGTGAACTTGGCACCGCCCATGGAAGCCTCAATCATCTTAACTGCTTGATATGCAGGGCTCTGGAAAGAACTGCGTCCGCGGAGTTTGATGATGTTGCTGCCACCCTGGATGGTGTTGTGCTTGATTTCTTCCCACCTCTCGGGACTGAGTTTCATCTCCGCGAGGGGCTTGCCGTCTATCTTCACCTGCGATGCGAACACTGCCATTGCTTCGCCGTGGCCGCCATAAGTGTGGGCGCCGGTGACCTTGCACTGCTGCACGCCGAATTCCTGTGCCAGGGCCTCCTGCAGACGGGTGCTGTCGAGGGCGGCGAGGCTGGTGAGCTGCGAAGGCTCGAGGCCGGAGTGGATCAGCGCGGTGAGCGCGGTGACATCCGCCGGATTGAAGATAACCACCACGTGCTTCACATCGGGGCAGTACTTCTTGATATTGTCGCCGAATTCAGCAGCGATCTGGCAGTTGCCCTTGAGAAGATCCTCGCGGGTCATGCCTTCCTTGCGGGGTGCACCACCGGAAGAGATGATGTATTTGGCACCGGTGAAAGCTTCGGCAGGGTCGATGGTTGCGGTGACGTTGGCACCTTCGAATGCGCAGTGGTCTATCTCTGCGAGCACACCCTTGAGGCCGGGTTCATAGATGTCGTAGAGGCAGAGGTTGGGGGTGAGACCGAGCATAAGCGCGGACTGGGCCATGTTGGAGCCAATCATTCCACCTGCTCCGACGATGACCAATTTCTCGTTAGTTAAATATTTCATGATGAATGTAAGAGTAAATTCTTATAACCGGGACACAAAGATACAAATATCTTCTGATTTTTTAGATATCTAAAATTTGATTATATTTGCATGTTGTAAATATTTATGGCACTATTTCTTACAAAAGACCTCGACGACGACGCGCACTCGCGTCTCGGTGTTTGGCATATCACAGAAACAGAGGCAGAACTAAAAGCATTATCCTCCATTCCTTCCGACGAACTGGAAGAAATCTCATTCATTAAAAGCGAATCTCTGCGCAAGCAGAAACTGGCCGTGCGTGCCCTCCTGGACGCGATGTTCGAGGAGAAAGTTTACCTTTCCCACCACGACAACGGCAAGCCTTATATCGAAAATAACGCCACCAACATCTCCATCACCCACACCGACAAGTATGTGGCCGTCATCTTGAACGACCTGGACGACGTGGGCATAGATTGCGAGAGTCTCGACCGCGATTTTTCCGCGGTGGAGAAAAAGGCCCTTTCGGAAGATGAAATCGACGACCTGGACGACGATCACCGCAACGAGCAGCTCGCCATTTACTGGTGCGCCAAGGAGGCGGTCTACAAGAAGATGAGCCAGTACAAGGTGGATTTCGCCGAGCAGATCGAGATCGATGCCTTCCGCCTGAAGGGCGAGGGCGAACTCGAGGCTACCTTTATAAATAAGGATGGGTTCGAGGAGGAATTCGATCTGGAGTACATGACGTTCGACCGGCACGTGCTGGTCTGGATAGCTTAAAAAGAATGGCGGCCCGAACGGGTCGCCATTCTTTTTGTTCCTGGAGTTTAGACATCTTCCGGCCTCTGCACCGGCCTTTCCTTAGGCTGGCGTCCGGGGTTCTGACCGGGCTTGCCGCCCTGAGGGCCCTTGCCGTTACCGTTGCCGCTGAGGCGATGGATCTGGCGGGTGCGGAAGCTATCCTCCGCAAGATACAACTTGGCGGTCTTGGCTACGCCGAGGATCTTCTCGAACTTGGGCTGATACTCGCCGATCACGTTCCGCTGGCCGGCCTTGGCCTTGTTGTAGGCATCCAGCGCCTTCTTTACCTCTGAATCGCTCTTTCCCTCCTTGACGGCGGCCTTCAAAGCCTTCTTTGCGGCGTTCAACTCCTCAAAATTGGCCTTCTGCTCGGCCTGGGCCTGATTGTAGACAGGCCAGAAGGCCTGCGCCTCTTCCGGAGTGAGTTCAAGTTCGTTGGTAAGATATGCGACATGCTCGCTCTGCAGGCGGTCCTGCGCGGCCTTCTTGAAATTCTCCATATCTTCCTTGGTGAACTTACCCTGCTTGGAGGGGCGTTCCTGGGGCTGCTGGGCGGCCATTCCTACGGTCACACATAAAGCAGCAAGTGCAAACATAAACTTCTTCATAGTTCTACTGATTTGTAATTAAATAATCTTCTATTTGCGCGAGCGTGATGTCGGAGGCGATGAGATATTCGATGATATCCTCGTCCGACGCGGCGGGTGCGGTGGTGCGGTTCAGCACCAGATTACCCACCAGCACCGCCACGGCAAAGCACGCTGCAAGCGCCAGGTACGGAGTGAATTTCTGCATCCGGCTCGGCTGCTTCTCCTGCGCAGGAATAGCCGAAAGCCTCGTCTTGAGGTTTTCGAAGTAGCCGTCGGGCACTTTATATTCAATTTTTTTACTCATACCGATTATTTAGATGTAAAACTGTTGCAAAGGTTTAATCTTCTTCCTCCACCGACACCTTTATTTTCTCCGCGGCCATGTGGTAGGATGCCTTCAGGGCGCCGACGGAAGTGCCTGTTACAGAGGAGATTTGTTCGTAGGGCATCTCTTCGAAGTAGCGCATGCAGAAGACCGCGCGCTGTTTGGCGGGGAGGGATGCGACGGCCTTGGCGAGCCGGCGCTGCGCGTCATCGCCGTCGAACCAGGGGTCG
>JAFZIX010000270.1 GCA_017554135.1 Bacteroidales bacterium
CATTGACAAAAATCGGGAGCAACTGCGCGAGTTGCATCAACCCGATGTACCCGACTTTCACTTCGGTCAAGTCATTGAAGGTTTCCGTTGCCGCTTGATTATCGAGGCAACCCCTCCTTGACTTTATACTGTCCCAGGCGGAGGTCCATGTCGTCGATTGTATAACTGAAAGGGAAAGAAAAGTCTTTTCCAAGAGACAGGTAAGACTTGTATTTATATCCCAGGCTGATGACGCCAAGGCCGCTGTACGGATCCTTCTCCGTCAGGGATCCTGGCAGATGAAGAATAAGGTTTTCCAACTCGCATCCGTAGAAAGCTTTTTCATCTGAACGGTTTACTTGCAGTATGCTCCCATTATCCGTCCCGGCAGGAACCGGAACCTGCGAGAACTCTTCTGAAGTAATAACGATGGCAGGTGTTTCCGTCTTGGCTTCCGATTTTAGCGTGAGTTTCCCTGATACGGAGTATCCTTCCGTCAGGGGATTTGTCGCATAAAGACTGAAGTTTTGTTGCGAGAGGGATATCCCCATTTCCGTAAGCGCGGATGCCATGGTCCCGATGGAGTTGGAACAGTTGCCTGCGGGAAAGTCGACCGGTATGGAAGGGTCCGGGAGCATCATTGAGAAGAGCATCACAAAATTCTGATAGATCTGGTCTTCTTTCTCAATGGTAAGAAATCCGTCCCCATCTTCCTTAACATATTCATCGATGGATTTGCGGAATCCGGTCCCGTCCAGCAGTATTCCCAGGGAAACGGGGCCTATGTCCCCGACAGGAGCACTGATCTCCTCCGAAAACAGGGTGTATTCATTGTCTATGCCATTGCTGATGTCGTAGTCCATATTGGCGCAGGACCACAACAAAGCCAAGGCTATAGGAATCGATAATTTGTTCATATTCCCAAATATAATCATTCTCGGCGGATTCCGGGCATTTTTTAGTATTTTTGTATCCGGATAAACCATTTTAAGATGACTAATACCAATCCCGAGCATATCCTGGAACTCCATCGGCTCCAAAAAGAATACTTCTCCACCGGCGCAACACGTGGCCTTGCATTCCGCAAGCAGATGCTCCGCCGCTTGCTTTCGGCAATAAAACAGTGGGAGAAGCCACTCTATGAGGCTCTTTGGACCGATCTTCACAAATCGGAGCAGGAGGCATTCCTGACAGAGGTCAGTCTGGTGACGGGGGAAATCCGTAACCACCTGAGGCATCTGTCCGGATGGGCGCGCACCAAGTGCAAGACTACTCCTGTGCAGATGTTCCCTTCCCGCAGCCGCATCGTCACCGAACCGCTGGGGAACGCGCTGATCATTGCCCCGTGGAATTATCCGTTCCAGTTGCTGATAAACCCGCTGGTGGGAGCCATATCTGCGGGCTGCACCGCGATGCTGAAGCCTTCTCCATATGTGCCGAATGTATCCCGCGTGATTGAAGAAATGATCAGCGCCACCTTTGAGGAGCGTTATATTGCAGTTGTTCAGGGGAATAGGGAGGTAAATGCTCAGTTGCTGGATTTACGCTGGGATATAATCTTCTTCACCGGCAGCCCCGCCCTGGGACGCACCGTTATGGCTGCCGCCGCGAAGAATCTTACCCCGGTGGTGCTGGAACTCGGAGGCAAGAGCCCGTGCTTCATCACGGCAGATGCTGACCTTAAACTGGCCGCAAAGCGTCTGGCCTGGGGCAAGGCCCTGAATGCCGGTCAGACCTGTATCGCGCCGGATTATGTGCTGATAGACAAGAAGATACGCGATGCGTTCGTGGAGGAATACCAGCATCAGATACATGCGTTATTGGGTGAAGACCCGCAGCAGTCGGGCTTCTTTGTGCGTCTGGTAAATGACAAGGCCTTCGAGCGTGTGGCATCCTACATTTCCGGGCCGGATGTCTCCGGTAACGTGCTTGGCGGAAAGACTGATGCGGCTACCCGCTACATAGAACCTTCTATCGTGCTGGATCCGGCCCCGGACAGCCCCGTGATGACTACGGAGATTTTCGGCCCAGTCCTGCCCGTCTGCTCATATGACACCCTGGACGACGCTATCGCCTTTGTAAACGGCCGGGAAAAGCCGCTGGCATTGTATTTCTTCGGGAAGTTGCAGGATGGTAAAGATGTGGTAAGGCGCACATCTTCAGGTGGCGCCTGCATAAACGACACCATCATGCATGTCGTGAACGAGAAGGTCCCTTTCGGCGGTGTGGGAAATTCAGGCATGGGTCATTATCACGGGAAACTGAGTTTCGACGCTTTCTCCCACGAGCGTGCCGTCATCATCACTCCGCGCCGCATTGACCTGCCGTTCCGCTATATGCCATATAAGCTCTACAGACTATTCAGACACATACTGTAAAACGAGATGAAAAAACTGACAAGCATTGCGCTCGCTCTCCTGGTGGGCTTCCAGATGATAGCCCAGGATGGGGTTGAATCCCCATTCAGAACTTTCCGGCCGATGTATTTCATCGGGGGCGTCCCTCTGGAGGGGCCCGTGGATAAGAGCACTGCAGGATTTAAATTCCAGTTCAGTACGGCCATTCCGCTGTGGGGGGATGTTTTTTTTGGCTATACCCAGATTTCGATATGGGATTTCTTCGATAAATCATCTCCATTCAGGGATAACTGTTTTGCTCCGGGACTTTATCTTTCGGTGCCGATGGAACGGGATCAGTTGCTTTTCGGATTGGAACACCGTTCCAACGGCAGGCCGATGCGGGGCACTTCCGGAGATACTTTCAGCCGTTCTACCAATTACCTGTTCGGTGAATATGGTGCCTTCTTCCCATCGGGACTGGTGCTGAAAGCCAATCTTCGTGCCGGTTTTGGTTGGTACGACGAAGAGTTTACCCAGGAGGTCTTCTGGCGCTTCCAGGGTTATGCCGATTTTACTGCGGGCTATCAGGGGGATAAGTGGCAGGCGTCGGCAACCGTCACCCCGGTTTTCGGGCCGTTCGGGGTTAACATAGAAGCGGGGGTTGCCCGCAAGATAGGCTTTTTTTCCTTGTTCGCGCAGTTTAACTACGGCTATGGAGAGGCTCTTACCGACTGGGTCCGGGGCTATCGTCCGGCACCGTACTTGCGCTTCGGCGTTCTTTTTGGCAATCTAAACTAAAACTACATAATGGACAATAACATAGCACTGAACCCTAATGAGGTGGTCGCATTCCTGCAGAAAAGGCCGCAGGAGTTCACCAAGGCGGACATGCTCCGCTTTATATGCGAGAATGGAATCCGGATGGTGGATTTCATGTATCCGGCCGAGGACGGGCGAGTCAAGACATTGAATTTTACCGTGAACAGCCTGGCCTATGCTGAAACAATACTCACGGAAGGGGAGAGAGTGGACGGTTCGAGCCTGTTCCCTTCCTTTATAGAGGCTGGCAATAGCGACCTGTACGTGATTCCCCGCTACCGCACTGCATTTGTGGATCCTTTTAATGAAATCCCCACTCTTTGCTTCCTCTGCGGCTTCTACGATAAGTCCGGCGCACCTTTCGACTGCGCTCCCCATACCACACTCACCCGGGCCGAGCAGGCCTTTGAGGCTTCTACCGGAATGCAGTTCGAGGCTATGGGAGAGTTGGAATACTATGTGATCTGCCCTGAGGATCCGCTATTCCCGGCATCGGACCAGAAGGGATATCACGAGAGCGAGCCTTTCGCCAAACTGAACGATTTCCGCCGTGCCTGCATGGATCACGTTGCGCGCACCGGCGGCCAGATCAAATACGGCCATAGCGAAGTGGGCAATTTCACCCTTGACGGCAAGGTTTACGAGCAGAATGAAATCGAGTTCCTGCCCTGCCCGGTGGATACTGCGGCAGACCAGTTGCTCCTGGCCAAATGGGTTATCCGCAATCTGGCCTACCGATATAAGTTGGATGTGAGTTTTGCTCCCAAGATCACCGTCGGCAAGGCCGGCAGCGGCATGCATATCCACATGCGCCTGATGAAGGACGGCCGCAATGCCACTCTCGGCACTGATGGGCGCTTGAGCGAGGAAGCACGCCGTGCGATTGCAGGGCTTATGACCTACGCTCCTTCCATCACCGCCTTCGGTAATAAGAATCCTACCTCTTATTTCCGCCTGGTGCCCAACCAGGAGGCTCCTACCAATGTGTGCTGGGGGGATTGCAACCGCAGCGCCCTGGTCCGCGTTCCTCTGGGGTGGAGTTCCGGCACGGATATGTGCTCCAAGGCCAATCCTGCCGAGCCGTCCACCGACCGCGACACCACCGCCAAGCAAACCTTCGAGATGCGCAGCCCGGACTGCTCCGCCGACATCTACCAACTGATGGCCGGCCTGTGCGTGGCTGCACGAAAGGGTCTGGAGATGCCTCGCGAGTTGGCTTTGCGCATAGCGGATGAGACATATGTGGATATGGACATCCACAAGAGCGAGAATGCTGCCCGTCTGGCGATGCTTCACCAGTTGCCCACCTGCTGCTCTGAGAGCGCCGACAGCCTCGAGAAGGACCGTGCCGTGTTCGAGGATGCGGACGTGTTCCGCCCGAGGATGATAGACGGTATCCTCAAGAGCCTGCGCGCATATAACGACTCAAGCCTGCATGTGGCTGCACGCCGCAATCCAGGCTTGATGAAACAACTTGTGGAGCAGTATTTCTACTGCGGATAGAGAATATTATCTCTCTTTGGGGTGAATCTTTGAATAGAGTTTCACGCTTGTCACCAGGGAATTGAAATCGCTTTTCGATACTCTGGTGGCGCGGAGGCATTTTTCTCTCTCAACACTGAACTCGAGTTCCCGGGTTACTATAATTCTGCGTGAAGTAATCTTAACTGTTTCGAGTTTATCGGTCGGGAAGGGGAATGCAAGGCATCCAAGTGTCTCTGAAGAGGTTCCGGGCTCGGTCTTGAACAGATCTTTCATCTCCTGGAGTCTTTCGAGCACTTGAGTCAGATTGTCGCCGAGAGGGATGTACAGACGATGGACTGGATCAAAATAAACTTGTACATACTCGTCTCCGAATCCAAGTGTGCCAAGGTCGAGATAGTAGTGGTTCTGGCCGTCTTTGGGCATATTGAAAACCTCAACTATGGTGTCGCCTTGTTCATTTTCGATCTGGGCAATTTCCAGCGTCTGAGGGATCTTTGAATTTTGGGCGAAAGCCATAACTGACATGGCCAGGACGGTAATGATGCAGAGAATCTTTTTCATATCATTTTAAGGGTTAATATTTCGATCATTGCCTTTGCTACTGCGCGGGATGCTCCCGACTCTCCCAGCCGGCGGCGTATCTCTGCATAATCTTGCAGCATCTGCTGCCGGTAGGATCCGTCTTCGATAAGGCGCCGGATTTCCGCTTCAGCGGCCGGGGCGGTGTAGTCGTACTGAATGAGTTCCCGGAAGGCAAGTTTATCCAGGATCAGATTCCCCAGGGAAATGTATTTGATGTGGTCCAGCACGCGCAGTGCGTATTTGGCTAGGAATGCGGTTATGAAGGAGGTTCTCCAGCAGACAACCTGGGGAGTGCCGGTCAGGGCGGCCTCGAGCGATGCTGTGCCGCTGTTTATAAGGGCGGCTTCTGCGTATTTCAATACGTCATAGGTGCGGCCGAAGAGCACGCTGACGTAGGGCCTTCCGGCGATATACTTGGCGTAGTCTTCTTCCGAGCGGGCAGGTGCCCCGGCCACAACGAACTTATAATCAGCATATTCCGGCATTGAGTGCAGGGAGTCTGCCATTTTTACGGCATTCGGCATGGTGTGGGATATTTCCCCCTTTCGCGATCCGGCAAGGATGGCGATGTACTTCTGTTCCACCGGCCGTTCGTATGTGTGATTGTCCACGGCATCCACAAGAGGATTACCTTTGTAGATGAAGGGTATCTGCCGGGACTCGAAGTATGGAATCTCAAAGGGGAAGACAATGAAGATGCGGTCAACCCATGCCTTGAGTTTGCGGTTGCGTCCTTCGCGCGATGCCCAGGTCTTGGGGGCGATGTAGTAGAAGACGCGTAGGCCGTGTTCATGGCAGAAGCGCGCAATCTTCATGTTGAATCCAGGGTAGTCGATGAGGATTACCACGTCCGGCTTCCAGGCGAGGATATCGGCCTTGCACTCGCGCAGGTTGCGGGAGATCTTGCCCAGGCTGCGGAGCACGTCGGTGGCGCCCATCACGGCCGTGGCCTTGTAGTCCCGCACCTTGGTGCCGCCCACGGCTTCCATCATGCCTCCGCCCCAGAAGCGGAATTCCGCTCCTGCGTCTTCGGCCTGCAGTCCCTTCATCAGGTTGCTGCCGTGGAGGTCTCCGGAGGCTTCGCCGGCCACTAAATAATATTTCATCGTTCGTTCTATGTTCAACTGTTCTACATGTTCCACCGTTAGTTTTTCAGATCACCAGGCCGGCGAAGCCTAGTTAGTTACCCCCTCCCTGCCCCTCCCCTCGGGGGAG
>JAFZIX010000271.1 GCA_017554135.1 Bacteroidales bacterium
CGCAATCTTCTCTCCTTTTTCATTAAGCAACCACGAACCATTAAGGGTCCAGTACCAAATGCCGTCAGTGTCTTGCTTAACACTGATAACAGGTGCTGAACCATCCTTCCCATCTTTACCATTTGCGCCATGGTGAATAACAATCGATCTGCCGGAGGTAAACAGTATCGTATACCCAGTTCCATCGCTTAATTCGGAAATCTCTTTGATTGATTCCTTTTTATCAACAGCATCAATAAGGGATTTTAATTCATTAGCTCTTTTGTTAAGGTTGTCGACCTGTGTTTGAAGGGCCTGAATCTTTGCCGTATTTTCATTAATTGCATTCCAAAGAGCAGTATCATCATATTGCTCGCAGGAAGTGATGAGTAATAGTGGGAGGAGAAAGGATGTGAACTTTTTCATGGTCATTCAAATGATTTCTTTGCGATAGGGATGAACAGGAGAATACAAATGTAATGGTTTTCTGCGAGTATTAAAATAATAACACTTCCTCTCGCTAATGTGAGTTATTTGATTATTCGGTAATGGAAAGGTTCCCAAATATTGTCGAAGGACAATGATTTATTGATGGTGACCAAATGGTGACCAAAAACGGTGGATAACAAAAACAAGGCCCTGCAAAGTGTTTGTAAATCAACAACTTACAAGGTCTCGTTGTGCCTCGGATGAGACTCGAACTCACACGGACATTGCTGCCCAAGGGATTTTAAGTCCCTCGTGTCTACCATTCCACCACCAAGGCTTTTGGAGTTGCAAAGATAATAATTTCCCGCTAAACGCTCTACCGCGCTCTACAACTCTCCCGCAAACTCTTCCATACTCTTGCGCACGGCATGCCTCTCGGAGGGGCCGGCGGCGGGATAGCCGGTGGGGAACAACGCTATGATATCCCATCCTTCCATCTCTTCCGGGAACAGCGCCTTGACTGCCGCGGCATCAAAAGATCCAACCCAGCAACTGCCAAGCCCCAGATCCTGAATCTCCATCATAAGATGCGTAGCCGCGATGCAGGCATCCGTCTCCGCCCTGTTCTTGCCATCATGCCGGCTCACCCAGGCCTGCGAAGGGTTTCCCCCCACCACAAACACCAGCGGTGCATCAAACAGATACTTCGTTGTGGTCGCGAGTTTCTCCAGAACCTCCGGACGGCGAGCCACCCATACCTTCACTGGTTGCCGGTTCACTGCCGAAGGAGCCAGCCTTGCCGCCTCCAGAATCTTGTCGATCAGTTCGTCCGGAACCGGTTTGTTCTCAAATGCCCGGCAGGAATAACGTTCCTCCGCGAGTTTCAAAAATCCAGAATTTGCCATAGTATTAAAAGTATTTTTTCTCTTGTCTGTTAAGCGCTATAAAGATAAACAACATCACCGTAAATCCCCACAACGACGACCCCCCGTAACTCAGGAACGGCAGCGGTATCCCGATCACCGGCATCAGCCCAATCGTCATGCCAACATTGATAAACAAATGCATGAACAGGCACGCCGCCACGCAGTATCCGTATATCCTCGTAAACGCCTCCCGCGATCGCTCCGCATCCTGCACTATCCGCGTAATCAAAATCCCATACAGCACCAGCACAATCAGGCATCCTAAGAAGCCCCACTCTTCCCCGACAGTGCAAAATATGAAGTCCGTACTCTGCTCCGGCACGAACCCGCCGGTATTCTGTGTGCCGTGCGTAAATCCCTTCCCGAAGAATCCCCCGGAGCCGATGGCAATCATCGACTGCCGCACGTTATATCCCACTCCGTGAGGATCATCCTTCATCCCCAGCAGCACCTCGATGCGCAGGCGCTGATGATCCTGCAGCACCTTGTTAAAAGCGAAATCGGTGGAGAAAACCAGCCCCGCGAACACTACGAACGCCAGCAGCAACATCCGCAGGGAGAATCTCCTCTCCCGCGACAGCGGCCGGGTATTTCGCAGCAGATACCACAGGTATAGCAGACCTATTACGCCCAGCACTGCCAGCGACACCCAGATCGAGGTCTTGAGCGTCAGGATAAACAGCACTATCGCCAGCCCCAGCAGCACAATGAACACTCCCGGCAGGCCCTCGCGATAAAGCACGAACAGCATCCCGACATACACCAGCGCGGAGCCGGTCTCATTTTCGGCCAGAATAATCAGCATCGGCAGGCCGAGCGCCAGCGCCACCATACGGAAATCCCTCCACCGGCCCATCGAAAAACCCTGCCGGCTCATCAGCGCCGCCAGCACCAGCGATGTCGTAATCTTCGATATTTCAGCAGGTTGGAAACTTATCGGCCCAACGGAGAACCAGGAATGCGAGCCCTTATGCTCGGCTCCCAGGAAGATCACCGCCACCAGCAGGACCACCACAATCAGGTAGCCCGGCGTGGCCAGCACCTCCCAGATCCGCGGATTGACTACGAACAGAATTACGAACGCCAGCGCCAGCGCCGTCAGAATCCATACGAACTGCTTTCCGCTACGCAGCGAGAATGCAAGCGGCGAGCCCATATCCGGGGTATGGATGGAGGCATACACGTTCAGCCAGCCTATGAAGACCAGCAGAAGGTAGATGCCCACCAGGGTCCAGTCTACCGTGCTTTTCAAGCCTCTGTCAGTTCCCTGCAACATTGAATCTTGCCTCCAGCATACGTTTTTCAAGTTCCGGCCGCACCGTGCCGCCGGTCAGGTATTTTTCTATCAGCAGCGATGCCAGCGGGCAGGCCCAGGAGCCGCCCCATCCGGCATTCTCTATATATCCCACCACCGCAATCTTCGGATTCTCCCGCGGCGCAAAGCAGATGAAGACGGAGTTGTCCGCGCCGTGCGGATTCTGCGCGGTACCCGTCTTTCCGCAGATGTCCATCCCCGGCACTGCCGCCAGCCCGGCGGTACCTCCCGCGCCCGGAGGAGCGTTCACCGCCATCCACATCCCCCCGATCACCTTCGAGAAGTGCGAGGTATCCACCTTCGTATAATGCCTCTCGCGGAAGCGCTCGTCTATCTCCAGGCCCTCCGAATCCTTCACGATATGGGGGATATAATAGTATCCGCGGTTGGCCATGATTGCTGCCAGGTTCGCAATCTGCAGCGGCGTGGCGCCGATTTCTCCCTGCCCGATGGACAGTGAAATCACGTTCGAGGTGCGCCAGCGGCCCTTGCCGTAGCGCTTGTCATATAGTTTGGAGGTGGGGATGTTCCCGCCGAGTTCGGAGGGAAAGTCGCTGCCCAGTTTCTGGCCGAAACCGAAACTCAGCACATACTCCCGCCACTTGTCGAACTCCTCATTCACCGTGCCGTCTTCCGGCCGCTCCAGCAGGTTCTTCAGCACATAGCAGAAATAGGCGTTGCAACTCATCATCACCGCCTCGTCCAGTCTCAGCGGGCTCCTGTGCCCGTGGCAGCCCAACTTGCGCGATTTGGTGTAGGCATAGCCGTGGCTGCATGGATATTGGTACCATGGCTGCAGCACCCCTTCCTGAAGGCCTATCAGGCCGTTCACCAGCTTGAAAACCGATCCAGGAGGGTACGATGCCTGCACCGTGCGGTTGAACATCGGCCGCCCCGGGTCCGCCGCCAGCCGCCGGTAGTTCGCTCCCATATTGGACAGCACGTCCACGTCGATTCCGGGGCTGGAAACCATCGCCAGAATCTCCCCCGTGGAGGGCTCCAGGGCTATCAGGCTACCCTTTTTCCCCTTCATCAGTTCCTGCCCGTACTGCTGCAGGTGGGCATCGATGGTGGTGACTATGTTCTTCCCGGGCACCGCCTCCTTGTCGAACTCCCCATCCTTGTAAGAACTCTGCACCTTGTTGCGGGAATCCCTCAGGAACACATGATATCCTTTTTCGCCGCGGAGATCCTTCTCTCGCGCCGCCTCCAGGCCGGTTTTGCCGATGTAGTCCCCGCTCTTGTAGGCCTCCGGATCCTTCTCTATGTCGCGGTCGTTCACCTCCGAAACATAGCCCAGCAGATTGCCGCCGGCGTTGAAAGGATACTCCCGCACGGTACGCACCTGCCCGCGGAAACCCGGGAAATCGTAGGCCCGCTCCGCGAACTTCATATATTTCTCTACGCTCACCTGCTTGGCGAACTGCAGGGTCTGCCAGCCGATGCGAGAGCGGTATTTCTTGTAATACGCCATCTGCTCCCGTATCCAGAGCGTATCCAGGTCCAGGGCGGCGGCCAGCGCCAGGGTGTCGAAGGCGGTCACTTCGCGCGGAGTCACCAGGATATCGTAGCAGGTGCGGTTGCCCACCAGCACCTCCCCGTTGCGGTCGTAGATGATGCCGCGGGGCGGATATATGGTGTGATATACCATCGAATTGTTGGCCGCATCCCGTTTGTAGGAATTGTCTACTATCTGGATGGCAAAGAGCCTGATCAGCAGCAACAGAATCACCGCCCAGAGCCCTATGATGAGTTTGCCGCTGCGTTTTATCTCCATCTGTCAGCCTCCCTCGGGGCCAGCAGCCCGGCAACATAATAAGATACGGCGGTGCTAAGGACTACGGATATCAGCATCCGCAGCACCATGAAACCTGCCGGGCGGGTGCCGGCGCAGTCGACCGGGATGTAGATCAGGAAGAAGATGAGGTTTGCCAGCAGGATGGCCAGCAACACTTTGACTGGCCCTTGCTTGTGTATGGAGATATCCTCCTGCCTCGAGAGCAGTTCGGAGCCGAACACGAGGCGGATGAGGGAATTGCGGCAGAATGCGACGGGCAGCAGGGCGCAGACGCTGAGCCCCAGCACACCGTTGGTGAAGAAGTCCACCGCCAGTCCGGTGCAGAAGGCAATCAGCAGCAGCCTCGGGGTGCCGTGCGTGATGGGCAGGCTCAGGATCATCACCGGCAGGAAGCATATCACCACATACTGCGACAGGTTCAGCAGCCCTACGAAAACTATCTGGATGGCCACCAGCACGATGTATGTGAATATGTAGCGCTGCCTCATTTCGTTGCCTCCTTTTCAAGCGCGGATATTTCCGGCCGGTCCAGATTCTCGGTAACTATCACGTAGCGCATTGCGCCGAAATCCTGGAACAATTGCACGCTGACCTCGTTGGTGCTGCCGTCCACGCGGCGCATCTTTCCGGTAATCCCTATGGGTATGTCCGGCGGGAAGACGGTGGAGAATCCGCTCGTCCAGACCGTATCCCCGGTCGCGATTTCGTAATGCAGCGGGAGGCCGCGCATTATGGCGCCGTTACTGTGTTTACCGTCCCATTCAAGAGGTGCCACCAGGCCGGTGAGCCCTATCCTGGCGCTCACGCTCACTTTGTTGTTCATCAGCGTGAGCCCGTAGGAAAAGCGCTTGCCCACAGAATTCACTATCCCCACCACTCCGCTGCTCGTGATGATTCCGGTCTGGGGTTTGATGCCGTCGTCGCTGCCTTTATCGAGCACGATGTAGTTGTGCTGGGAGTTGCGGCTGGCCTTCACTATGGTCGCCGGCACCAGACGGAAGTGCCCGGAGACGGTGTCGTAGATATGGTTTTTCCGGTAGGAAAGATCATTCTGCCCGAAATCCCTCACTAGCGACATCAATTCTAGGTTCTCGGCTGCGAGAGTTTTATTCTGCCTGTCGAGGGTGAAGTAGTTCCGCACCTTTTCCGTGTTGCCCCAGAGAGCGGCATGCACCCTGTGCGAGGCGCGGCTGATCCAGATATCCTGAAGGGAGGAGGTACGGCTCATCATAAGGATTGCGGCAATCTCCAAAAAAACGAAGACTGCCGCGCTCCAGATAACGCTGTATGGCCTTTTCTCTCCCGCCATCCGCTATCTCATCAAGAAGGGATAACTGTCGGTATTCTTGAGTGCCAGGCAAGTGCCGCGTCCCACTGCATGCAGCGGATCGTCCGCTACGTGGAAGGGGATGTTGACCTTGTCGGTGAGGCGCTTGTCGAGTCCGCGCAGCAACGCGCCGCCGCCGGAGAGGAAGATGCCGTTCTCTACGATATCCGAGTAGAGTTCTGGGGGAGTCTGCTCCAGCACGTGCAGGATGGAAGTCTCGATCTTGGCGATGGACTTGTCCAGGCAGTGGGCGATTTCGTCGTGGGTGATGGTGGCCTCCACGGGGTGGGCGGTCATCAGGTTCGGGCCGCGCACGATGAAGGGCTCGGGTGCCTCGTCGAGGTCCGGGATTACGGCGCCTACCGCGATCTTGATCTTCTCTGCGGTGATTTCGCCGACCTTGATATTATGCTGCTGGCGAAGGTAGTACTGGATATCCGAGGTGAACACGTCTCCTGCGGTGCGGATGCTGTCCTGGATTACCAGGCCGCCCAGGGAGATGACGGCGATCTCGGTTGTGCCGCCGCCTATATCCACCACCATGCTGCCCTTAGGCGCAAGCACCTCCAGGCCGATTCCGAGGGCGGATGCCATAGGCTCGTGGATGAGATAGACATCCCGCCCGCCGGCATGCTCGGAAGAGTCGCGCACGGCACGGATCTCTACTTCAGTGGATCCGGAAGGGATGCCCACCACCACCTTCAGGTTGGGGGTGAAGAGGCTGTGGCGCTTGCTGTTCACCTGCTTAATAAACCCGCGTATCATCATCTCCGCGGCATTGAAGTCCGCGATCACACCGTCTCTCAGGGGGCGGATGGTCTTGATGCCCGGATTGGTGCGCTCCTGCATCAACTTGGCCTTCTGGCCGATGGCGATGCACTTGTTGGTGTTATTGTCGATGGCGACGATACTCGGCTCGTCCAGCACTATTTCATCGTTCTGATAGATGACAGTGTTGGCCGTTCCGAGGTCAATTGCCAGTTCCTGATTCAAAAAAGAGAATGCCATTTCGATCGTTAAAGGTTTAGTCTAACAAATATAAGAATTTTAGTTAATTTTGCCAGCAGGTTTTCCCCGAATATGGAAAGAAAAAAATATGTCATCTTCACTGCCGCCGGCAGCGGCACCCGCATGAAGGCCTCCGAGCCCAAGCAGTTTCTGCTTCTGGAAGGTCTTCCGGTGCTGCACAGGAGCATTTTCGCTTTCGTTGATGCCTGCCCGGACGTGAATGTGGTGACCGTCCTTCCCAAGGAGCACCTCGCCCGCTGGGAGGAACTTTGCCTGAAGTATCCGCTCAATGTTCCCCAGAGGATAGTGCACGGCGGCATCACCCGTTTCCACAGTGTGAAGAATGCCCTCGCCAAGGTGCCGGACGGTGCCATCGTGGCGGTGCACGATGGCGTGAGGCCGCTGGTATCCGCAGAACTGATCTGCAGGATGTTCGAGCAGATGAAGCACAGCCGTGCTCTGATTCCGGTGCTGCCCTTAACCGACACCCTGAAGAGCCTGGAGCGCAGCGCCAGTGGGGAATTGAAGCCCACCGGCGAGCCGGATCCGGACAGGAGCAGGATTTTCGGCGCGCAGACCCCGCAGATGTTCCTTTCGGAAGAACTGAAGGCCGCTTACTCCCTACCTTTCGACACTTCCTTCACCGACGATGCATCCGTTGCCTCCAGATACGGAATTCCCCTCTCCTATATCGAGGGAGAGAGGAATAACATAAAAATCACTACGCCCGAGGATATGCCTCTCGCGTCTTATTTCTTGAATTTGCGATAACTGGTCTTCGCCGTTCCGGTGGGCCCTCCGGCGATAAACTTCCTGCAATCATCCAGAGTGATGGTTTCTGCCTTGTATCCCTTGGGGATGCGGTAGTTCTGGCCCGCGTGCTTGATGTAGGGGCCGTATCGCCCGTTGATTATGGCTATATCCTCTCCGGGGAATTCGCGAAGCACGTTGTTCTCCGGGGCGGCCTCCTTCTGCGCGTTGATGGCAGCGATGCAATCCTCCAGGCTGACGGTGAGAGGGTCGGTCTTGCGCGAAAGGGTGACGTTGAGGTCTCCGTATTTCACATAAGGGCCGTATTTGCCCTTGGTGACCACTATGTCGGTGCCTTCGTAGTTGCCCACCAGCCTCGGCAGGGCCAGCAATTTGATGGCATCCGCCAGGGTGACGGTCTCGATCAACTGCCCTTTCTCCAGGCTCGCGAACCTGCGGTTCTCGCCCTCGCCCTTCTGCACATACGCTCCGTACTGGCCGTACTTGGCAATCACCTGCAGGCCGTCGGCGGGATCCACGCCCAGGATTCTCTCCACGTGGGTGTACTGTCCGTCGTGCATGCGGAGTTCCACTGCCTGGTGGAATTGAGGGTAGAACTGCCCTAGCCAGCCCTTCCAGTCTTCCTCTCCCTCGGCAATCTTGTCCAGAGTGCCCTCCACCTCGGCGGTGTAGTTGTAGTCCATGATGTGAGGGAAATTCTCTACCAGATAGTCGGTTACGAGCATTCCCACGTCCTGCGGAAGCAGTTTGCCGCGGTCCTCCCCCACGAGTTCCTTCTTCTTCGAGGAACTAAGGTCCGCCCCTTTCAACTTGAAGTTGACGACCTCTATCTTGCTACCCTCCCTGTTGCCGGCGGCAATATAGCCCCTGGTCTTGGTGAGGGTGGTGATGGTGGGAGCATAGGTGGACGGGCGGCCTATTCCGAGTTCCTCCAGTTTCTTCACCAGGGATGCTTCGGTGTAGCGCTGGGGGGCGCGGGTGAACTTGCACTCCGCGTCTATCTCCTTCGCGAAGAGGGTGTCTCCGGTGCGGATGTCCGGGATGACGGTGAGGCCTTCCTCGGCCGCGCTGTCATCATCGTTGCCTTCCATATAAACCTTCAGGAAGCCGTCGAAAAGGATTTCGGAGGCTTCTGCGGCGTATTTTTCCGCGCGCTTGTCGGAGGCGATGCGTATGGTGGTGTTGAGGAGGCGCGCCTCGCTCATCTGGGATGCCACCGTCCGCTTCCATATCAGGCTGTAGAGGGCTCTCTCCTGGGAGGATCCGCTGATTTCCGCATGCTCCATGTAGGTGGGGCGTATGGCTTCGTGGGCCTCCTGGGCTCCCTTGCTCTTGGTGCTGTACTGCCTGGGGTGGCTGTATTCTTCTCCGAAGTTCTCGAGGATGAATTTCTTGGCCGTGCCGAGCGCCAGCGATGAGAGGTTGGTGGAATCCGTTCTCATATAGGTGATGAGACCTTTCTCATACAGGGTCTGGGCTATGCGCATCGTGGTGCTGACGGGAAAGTGCAACTTGCGGGAAGCCTCCTGCTGCAGGGTGGAGGTGGTGAAGGGCGGTGCCGGATAGCGGGTGCCTTCCGCCTTGTCGACGGATGCAATGCAGTATTTGGCCCCGATGCTGTCTCTCAGGAATGTTTCGGCTTCGGCGGCGGTGTTGAACTTGGTTTCCAAGGTGCCTTTCAGCCCCGTGCCCGTCGGATTCGTGAATATACCTTCTATTTTATAGAAAGGTGTGGGGACGAAGGCCATTATCTCCCGCTCGCGGTCCACCACCAGGCGCAGGGCGACGCTCTGCACGCGGCCGGCGGAAAGCCCGCGGTTGATCTTTTTCCAGAGAATGGGGGATAGTTCGAATCCCACCAGGCGGTCCAGCACGCGGC
>JAFZIX010000272.1 GCA_017554135.1 Bacteroidales bacterium
CCATGGATGGGGTTTTCTCCGAATGCCAGCACCCAGGTCTGCGCGGGGGCGAACTCAAGTTCTGCGCAGCCATCTTGCAGTTCCAAAGCGCAAGCGTCCAGCGGATTGAGCAGCACTGCATGGGCAGGCATTTCAGGAAGGCTCAATTTCACCCGTATAGTCTTTGTGCGGGAGATGTTCGACATCTGAAGAGTATTCCCGCCTTTGACCTTGCGCAAGTGGGTCCATATCAGTGAGGCATCCTCTCCATCAATAGAGAACTGCCTGTTGCAGTGAGAGTTAAGCCACGCGCCCAGGTCATCCGGAGACACAGTGGTGCCCAGATTATGCAGACGCTCGAAAGCATAGTCCTCACCATCCAGATAGCGCGGCCATCCTCCGCAGACCACAACATTGCCGCCGTTGGAGGCGAATTCCTCCAGCAGGGCCAGGGTGGAAGGGCGCAGGGTCAGCAGGTCCGGCAGGATGACGGTGTGGTAACTCATCCCCCCTATGCGCAGGCGGGAGCCATCCACCGATCCGATTTCGGAGATTATCTGCTCGTTGCCGAGGTCCGTGTTGTAATGCAGGCCGTTCAGCCGCTGCAGGATATCCTCCAGCAGCACGTCCCTGGCTGGTTCCGCCTCGTGGCGAACGTCGAGGTCGATATAATCGGATTCGAGCGTAGTCAGCACGCACACCTCCCCCTCCGTGGCACCCACGGTGGCGAAGTAGCAAAGGCGGGCGGCATAATCCTCGAACAACTTGTTATCCTGCCACCAGGGCTCCTGATAATTGAATGACGGAGGATAATCGTATTTGCGTATCCCCTTGAGCGTATAGTGCGAAAGATGCGGGCAGAGCATGTTCAGGCCGCAGTTCGTGTGCCAGGCCGTCAGCCACATCCTGTCTTCCAGAGAAAGATTGTGCCCGGCGATACCGAAGATCTCCACCACACGGCGGCGCTTCCCGTATTGGTTGGCAACGGATGTCATCACCTTGCCATTGTGCAGCACCTTGAAGCGGAGGCCCAGGGCGTCGATGCCCGGCACCTGCATGTGGCGGTACTGGGTCATCAGGTCTCCCTCGTTCATCATATTGGCATAGGGCTCCTCTTCGCGATTGAAATGCCCCGTCCACTTCAGGCCGTTGGCGGCGCAGTAGTCCCCTATCTGAGCGCTGAAGGCATTCTCGAAGCATTCTCCCACGGTCCTGTAATAATGCAGGCGGAACTGGCGCCAGTTGCCAACGGTATCGACCAGCGAGGCCAGTTGCGGGTTCATATCATAGCCCCAACGCTCCTTGAAGGCCTTCTGCATTACGGGAGAATATGGGATAAAGGCATCGCCGCAGGCAAGGTCTTTCCGGGGGGATACCTGAGGCTCGTCGGAGAATATCCCCATCACGCCTTTCTGGCCGGCGAAACGTTTCACATAGGGCGAGTAAGTGCAGTCCAGGAAGGCCTTGACGGTCTCCGGATTCATCAGGTCTACCCAGCAGGTGCCGTTGTACCACGACTGTCCCCAGGGGTCCACGTGGCTGATATACAGGTGCTTTCCATCGTCCAGCAGTAACTCGTCAGGCGCCTCCACCTTCGTTCCGGCCGGCACCCGCACCAGCGTCCGCGCCCGGAAATCATCGCTCTGCTTGGGAACTATCCCCCCGGCAAATCCGCTGGGCCACTTATCCTCGTCGTAGAACCAGGTCTCCAGGCCCAGGCGCTGCGATTCCTTCACACCCACTGCCATCATCTCGAACCACTCCTCCCCAAGATACGGGGTAAGCAGTCCGGGACGGCTGTGCAGGAAACTCCCGCCCATGCCGCCATCCTTGAACAAGGTCAACTGCCGCTTCATTTCATCGGCACGCAGACTGTCATTCAGCGACCAAAAAGACATCGAACGGTAGGTCGCCGGAGGATTCTTGAACTCCTTCAGTTCGAATCGGTCCTCCGCCGGCCTGCAGCACGCCGCCAGCAGCAGTATTCCTATTATTATGCGTTTTTTGAACATCATTGATTATCAGGCACTTACCGAAAGTCGTCTGGTAAAAATGCACCAGACGACTTTGCGTAACTATTTGATACTAAGCATATCTATAATCTGCGCTATATCCATAACCGGAATGTTCGCATATTTGCTGAACGTGGATTGGCAAAGCGGACAGGCCGTCACAATCTTGTCGGGGTCCCCCGCCTCAAGATTCTTCAAAGAATTCAGCGTAATATCTTTACGCTTCTCGTAATTAAGCGAAAGGCTGCCCAGCGAGCCGCCGCAGCAGATACTCATCTCCCGGTTCTGCGCAGCCTCGACCAGAGTGCCGGCCGCGGAAACGGCAGAGCGCGGAGGATCATATAATCCGCAGCCGCGTCCCAGTTCGCAAGGGTCGTGGTAGGCCAGTTTCAGCGCCTCGTCTTTCTTCACATGGAGCCGTCCGGAGTGTATCAGTTCATTAATGAAAACACTGTGATGCACCACATAGATGCCGCTCAACTTGTATTTTTCCTTGAAAACCTTGTAGCAGATGGGGCAACTCAGCAGGAGCACGTCGCAACCGGAAGCCTTGATTATTTCCTGGTTGATACGCCGCATTTCACGGGCCTGCTCCTTGCGCCCGGCCAGCGCCATGGGCCTGCCGCAGCAAAGACCGCCATCCGGATCCATCATGGTCCAGTTTGCACCGGCCTTGTCCAGCATGGAACCCACTGATTTGATGATGCCGGGAGTAAGATGCGTCATGCACCCGGCGAAATAGAGCACCTTGCCGGAACCGAGACCGGAAATCTTATCTTCCGCAGAGATCCTGGAATAATGCTGATTGATGCCGTATTTGCGCATGGAACGCTGCGCCAGACGCATCTGAGGGCCATCTACCTGCACCTGGCAGACCTGGGTACACTTCCCGCACATCAGGCACTTGTCGCTGATTTCCTCTATGCGCTTCTCGTTTCCGCGCCTCAACTGGCGGTTCAGGTAAACCGTGCAATCCTTCAGGTTCTCCTTTTTCACGCTCATCGGGCATGCATCGATGCAGACACCGCAGCCGGGGCAGGAGTAGAACTGAACGCGGGCGAAACCTTTGCGCGGGTGGAGTATATACAGGCCGGCATTGCGCAGCGGGATCAGCATCATCTCCGCCG
>JAFZIX010000273.1 GCA_017554135.1 Bacteroidales bacterium
CGGCGCCATTATCGGCGGCATAATACGCGGAGAGGATACATTCATTGCCATCGGGGAAACGCAGATCCAACCCGGAGACCGGGTAGCGGTATTTGCCCTGCCGGACAGCATCAGGGCTTTGGACAAACTCTTCCGTTAATGTTATGAGATTCAAAGAATGGATATCATCCTACCTGCGGGACACCGCGAACATCACCGAGCAGGTTGATGTAGCGGCGGCTGCAAGTAATATCCGCAGCAATATCTATTTCCGCGGACCTAACGTCTGGATTCTGGCATTCTCTATAATAATCGCCTCGGTTGGCCTGAATGTCAACTCCACCGCGGTAATCATTGGAGCAATGCTTATCTCCCCTGTAATGGGGCCTATCATGGGTATGGGTCTGGGCCTTGGAGTTAACGACACCAGACTATTGGGCGACAGTTTCCGCAATCTGCTTATCATGGTGATTATTAGCCTGCTGGCATCTTCACTGTTCTTCCTGCTGTCGCCGCTCAACCTGGCAAATCCGACCGAACTGGCAGCACGCACTTCGCCATCCATCTACGACGTGCTGATTGCGCTCTTCGGCGGCTTCGCCGGCATACTGGAGCACGCGCGCAAGGAAAAGGGCACGGTAATGTCCGGGGTAGCGATTGCGACCGCGCTGATGCCGCCGCTCTGCACCGCCGGCTTCGGGCTGGCCAAGGCCAACTGGCACTTCTTCTTTGGCGCGATGTACCTCTTCACCATCAACGCCATCTTCATCATGTTCGCGACCTATCTGGCCTGCAAGTACCTGCGCTTTCAGCAGAAAAGTTTCGCTGACGAGCGCAGCGCCCGCCGCACACGCACTATGATTACCATGGTGGTGCTGCTGGTCACCGTGCCCAGCATCTGGTCTGCCTTCATCATGATCCGCAACAATAACTTCACCACCAACGCCCAGAACTTCGTCAGCGAGAACAGAATGTACGCCCGTGCCTATATCTACGACTATAAAATCGAGAACGGCAGCAAGCGCAATGTAACCATCTTCCTCTCGGGAGAGGCCCTGAGCGACCAGGAACACCTGGATCTTGTGGAACTTGCAGGGCAGTACGGAATCAAGGCTAATGAGTTGAAAATCAAAGAGAATGCCTTCGCATCCGAAAACAATGAATCCAAGAAACTAGTGGAAGGCATCTACGAGCGGATGGACCGGCAGTTGGAAATGAAGGAGAACGAGATACTCGCCCTCCAGGCGACCGTAGATTCTCTGAACGGCAGGCGCATCCCCTACGAACAGATCACAGCCGAAACCATCGCCCAGTACCCACAGGTCACCGGCCTGCATCTTTCGCGCGGCGCCACCGTGGAGGCAGACAGCACCCGCGTGGACGGCATCCTGGCCATAGTCTATTGCGACCAGCCTCTCGCTCCCGAGAACAAGGTGCGCCTGGAGAACTGGCTGCGCGTGCGCCTTGGCGGCGACGTGGCGTTGGAATTGCTGACTATCAATAACTTACAATAACTCGTCTGGTGCATTTTCACCAGACGACTTTCACTAACATGCTGAAAATCAAGACCCTTGCAACCGCGGCCATTTTGATGGTTGCGGCGGCGTGCACCCGCACAGATGGCGTGCAGGCGCCCGTGTGTTTCACCCCTCTGGAAGTAGGGCAGATCAAACCCGAAGGATGGCTCCGTGACTGGGCAGAGGATGCGGCAAACGGCATCACGGGACATCTGGACGAGTATGAGCCGGTATTCGAATACGGATGGCTGGGGCGCGACATCAGCGCCCGCCAGTTGGATGGCGACGGCAAGGTGAGCAGCACCGGATGGCTTCTGGAGCAATGCGCCTACTGGCTCGACGGAGCAGTTAAACTCGGCTATATGCTTCAGGATAGCGCCCTTATTGCCAAGACCACCCAAAGGCTGGATGGCGTTGTGGACGGGGTGCTAGCCAGCGAATACCACACCTTCATCCACTGGAAGCCGGATTCCATCGTAGTTGCGGAGAACGGCAATTTCTCCAAGGGCGGATTCAACAACTGGGCCCACGGCCTGATGGGGCGCTGCCTGGTCTCCTACTACCAGGCCATCCACGACGAGCGCATACTCAAGGCGCTGGAGAAGGTCTATTCGTCCGGATACTATCTCAAGACACCCGAAGACGATATCTACGGCGAGAATGCCGGCCTCACCCAGGGGCTGGTCCGAGGTGCCACCAACCTGGATGCAATGAGCGAGACCTACATCCTCACCGGCAACAAGGCCATACTCAAAACCATGCGTAACTACGCCGCCCAGCCCAACCAGAAATACGAGGAGCAGCGTCTTCTCAGCAAAAAGGAGAGATGGGATAACAACTGGGGGGATGCCACCATCCACGGAGTCAGTTTCAACGAGATTTCCCGCGTGCCAGCACTCTTATCGCTCTGGACCGGCAACAAAGAGGAACTGGAGGCCACCATACACCTGATTGAATGGGGCGACAAGTACAACGGACTCCCCTACGGCGTGATTTCCGCCGAGGAGTATCTCTCCGGCATAGGCCCCTACCGTTTCACCGAAACCTGCGACATCCCCGCTGCA
>JAFZIX010000274.1 GCA_017554135.1 Bacteroidales bacterium
CGGTGAGGTAGGCCACCAGGTTGCAGATTTTGGAGAGGTCGTTGAAACTCTTGCCTTTCCCGAGTTTATGCAGGAGTTCATAGACTACGACAGTGCGGAGTTTGTTGCTGCCCTTAGCCTTGTCAGCGGCATTTTCATCTGTTCCGCCTAGCGTGGATTCGTCGGGAAGGTGGCGCTCCAGTTCGTCTTTGATACGTTTCAGGCGCTTGTCATCGTCGGCGGTGGAGAGGATGATCTCGCAAATGAACCGGCCTGTCAGATCCTTCGCCGCCTGACTTTCATAACTTTTGTCGTCCAGGAAGGTTTTGACAGCGGAAATGGGATTGGATTTAGCAAGCCTCATTTCGTCATAAATGCGGTAGGCATTGTTGAACCAAGCCAGCAGTTGCGCTTCATCGGTGATTCCCGCTTCGGTGAGGTCCTGATACTGGGCGAAGTTGATGTCATCGTCCAGGTATTCGGAGAGATCTGTTTTTGGGTAGTCGTCGCGGGAGGTTTTCAGCGCCTCGACGATTCCACGTTCGTCCGGCACACAATCAATCGGGTTAGTAGGCCGTTGGCTATTGCGGAGGTTGCCCAGGAGGAAGTAGAGATAACCGAAGGTCTTGTCTTCCTTGATGACGTCAAAAAGCTCATCGCGAACGACGGAGGCGATTTCAACCGGGATTTCACCTTCTCTCATCTGAAACTCTTCAGGTGCCTCGGGCTGCATTGCATTGTTCTTCTCGTAGAGTTCTTTCTGCAGCAGGCAGGCTTGGAGGCGGATGTCGGCAATCAGTTTGCGATTGTAATAGTCCACTGTCTGCTGCCTGCTGGAGCGCAGGGGCAGCATTTCGTCCACTATTTGCCGGATTTCATCCGGGTGTTTCAGTGTTGCCTGATTGTAGGCTATGTATTCTTTTGCTCTCATTTCCCCTTGTTCAATTCTTCTTCCAGCAGCCGGATGCGAGCCTTGAGTTCTTCAACGGTAGGCAACTGCTCCTGAATCTTCTTTATCTGGATATTGTCGTACGAGGCCACGCCCATCGGTGTCTGGACGCCCTTGAAGGCATATTGCACTTCCGTTTCGTCCTTGTTACTGCAGATGAGCAGACCGATGGTCGGATTCTGGGAGGGTGTCTTGATCAGGTCGTCAACGGCATTGACATAGAAGTTGAGTTTCCCGGCGAATTCCGGCTGGAATGGAACAACCTTGAGTTCAACCACTATGTAGCAGTTGAGAGGGATATGGAAGAAGAGCATGTCCAGTTTTCTGGGCTTTCCGGCAACAACAATCTGCCGCTGTCTGCCAAGATAAGAGAATCCAGTCCCGAGTTCCAGCAGGAAGCGGGTCAACTGTCTTTCCAGGGCAAGTTCCAGCTGCTCTTCCTCGTAGTCGTTCGGCAAGGAAATGAAGCCGAAGTCGTAGGTGTCTTTGGTGATTGCCTGGGCAAGTTTGCTTTGGGGGGCAGGAAGCTTTTCGCTGAAGTTGGTGATGGCACCGCCGGACGTATGGTAGAAGTCGGCCTTGATACTGTTCATCAAAGCCTGGCGGCTCCAGCCCTCGGAAGCAGTATGGACAATATAGAAAAGGGCTTCATCGACGTTTTTGCATTTCGCGATGATTTCTACGTGATGCCTCCAAGGGACCAGCGCGAACAGATTGGGCAGTTCGACTCCGTGCTGGGATGCTGTTTCCGGCTTCAGGATTTCTCCACCAAGTTGGTGGAGTTTTTTATTAATCTGAATATCAGAGCCTTGAATTTCTCCACCAAGTTGGTGGATTCTCTCTGCAGACCCGGCATAGAACTGATACCACTGCTTCATATACCATAGATTGGTAGTGCTGAAGCCCTTGGAACCCGGAAACTCGGCCTGAAGGTCAAGGCTGACTTGCTCTACAATGCCGGAGCCCCACTTCTCTTCTGCTTTGCGCACCACCAGGTCGCGTCCCAATTGCCAGTTGAACAGCAACTGTTCGACATTAATCCTGATAGACGCCTTAATCTGAGCATTGCGGTATCTGGCTTTGATTTCACTCAGCCATTGTACGTATTCCTGGTCTATTTTCACGTCGTGGATTCTCACGACCTTGGTCTCTTTATTTTCCATAGTGCGAATATACTGATTATTCGGGGGTTCTACAAGTTGGGGATGAGGTTGACGGCCTTGCGTTTATTCTCGTCCACTATCTTTGCATATATCTGTGTGGTGCGCATATTGGCGTGTCCAAGGAGCTTGGAAACGGTGTAGAGGTCGGCGCCGTAGGTAAGGGTGAGCGTGGCGAATGTGTGTCGGGCAACGTGGAAGGATACGTGCTTGGTGATGCCGGCTTTCTTGGTGAGGGTGTGGAGGCGGGCATCCGCGTTGCCGACCTGATCAGGAAGTTTGAAGAATATGCGGGCATTGTCGGTGGAATCGCCGCGCTCGGGAAGCCAGGCGATTGCATTGTCCGAAAGAGGGATGAAGATGTCCTTGCCGGTCTTCTTCATCTTTGTGTCCAGGCGCATCGTCCCGTCCGGGCCGACGGTGAGTTCGCCCCAGGTGAGTTTGTAGATGTCGGAGTAGCGGAGGCCGGTGAAGCAGGCGAACATGAAAGCGGGCTTGATGTCGTTCTGCGGCCGGTATTCGGTTTCGGAAATCTTCTTGACTTCGTCCAGGGTGAGGAAGGCACGGGATTTCTCTTCGGCGCGGGGTTTCAAGCTGGCGTCAATGGATTTGCCCGGATTCTTGAGGATGATGCCTTCGCGTTCGGCTTTGTTGAGGGCGACCATAACTCTGGCGAAGAGCGC
>JAFZIX010000275.1 GCA_017554135.1 Bacteroidales bacterium
GGTCCTTATGGCCTGGCAGAAAGGTGTTTAGATAAGAGTTAACTTCCTGCCTTCCAGATATTTATCAATGAGGTCCTGCGTGCGTATTTTCACAAAGCAGGTGGGGGTGCCGTCCGTGCAGGCAAAGTAATCGGCCTGTGCTATTCCGGCATCCATCACCAGGTGGACGTTTGCGGCTTCCGGCAGCACCGCGCTGAGGATGGTGGTGGCGCCAACTTCCACGCCGGTGAGTTCCCATAGTTTACGGGCCGATGCAAATGAAACTCGCGGAATCCCTCCCATGGCGGCGCAAAAGTCACGGGTGATGAAGGGTTTGTCGTCACTGGTCACATAGAGGTAGAACTGAGTCTCCTGCCTGTTGCACAGGAAGATGGTTTTCACAATATGAATGCCGATTTTTGCATCAATGTTCTGGCAGTCCTCCATTGTGATGCCGGGGTCTGTGTCTACACGCGTAAAAGGGATGTCCTTAGCGGCAAATGTCTCATAGACAGTCTGTTGGAGCTTTGTTGCAAATGCCTCCGGGGGCGTTGATATGGGGTCGCTTACATAAAACATAGTATTCTTCTCAGTTCTTCAATGGAATGTGCAATCTGGTGTCCGGAGAGTTCCTCTTCCGTCCTGTACCCCCAACTTACCGCCACGGCATCAATCCCGCCGTTTGCCGCCGTTCGCATATCGGTGGGGGAGTCCCCAACCATTATGGCGTCTTGCTTTGCTATGGTGGGATGGCCCTCTGCTCCCGCGATGGTGGCTTTGCTCTCTGCCCCCTCGCCGGTGGCCTTGGCCAGCACCTCCCTCACTATCTCCGGGTCCGGCTTCAGCGGAAGTCCGGGCCTGTTCCCAAGGATTGCAACAAACTGAATATCAGGGAAAAACTCCCTGATAAGGTGCTCCGTTCCCTCCTGGAACTTGTTGGACGCCACCGCCATCTTCACGCCCCTTGCCTGCAGCTGAGTGAGCAGTTCCTGCATCCCCTTGTACGGCCTGGTATGCACATCGATGTGCGCTGAATAATACTCCTTGAAATCCGCCAGCGCCGCATCAATGTCCGCATCTGCGAGCGTAGGGCTTGTGATGGCTGAAGGAAATTGGTTTTTCGGGCACCGTCCCGAAAAATAATTACCTTCAGCCGCCTGGCCGGCAGATGCGTCTTTGGCAAGCGACGCCTCCAGGGCCTGCTTCACAAGGTTCCGGACGCCGTGGCCCACCATTTTGCGGTATTCGGCCACACTGTGGAGTGGCAGACAGCGAAGTTCAAGGGCGTGATTCACCGCTGCAGCAAGGTCCTCCAGGGTATCTAAGAGCGTCCCGTCCAAGTCCCAGAGTATCAGTTTATTATGTGAGAATAGCTTCCTGTACGCCTCGGCCTTTTTTTCCATCGGCATAGGATACGCCCTGGAGGTGGACGGCATTCGCCAGAATTTCACCTCTATTGCATCTGCGTGGGTGGGGCTGGTGAGGGTTGAAGGAAATTGGTTTTTCGGGCACCGTCCCGAAAAATAATTTCCTTCAGCCGCCGGGCCGGCAGATGCCCGGTCGGGGCCGGGCATGACGTTCCCGTCACCCCCCGCTGCTCTTCCGTCACCCCCGACCGCACCACCGTCACCCCCCGCCACACCTCCGTCACCCCCGACTTGATCGGGGGTCTCCAACCACAGGGGGATCCAGCCGCCAACCGGGGGGATGGGGCAGTGGAAGGCCTCTGCCACAACCTCCGTGGCTTTCTGGCCGGTGGTGACAAGGGCGCGGCAGTGGGGGATTCGCTTCAGAAGGGCCGGGATGTCAGTGGGGGTTACTACCTCCAGGAAGGCATCGGAGGCATTGTCCTTGAGCCGCCGGATCTCAGTGGCTGTGTCGTATAACGCCAGGCCCTGCTCAGTGCAAAAGGCACGGATATCTTCCTCATTAAACCTCTTTTCACCAGGAATAGTAAAATGGTCCTTGTCCCCAAAGTGAATGAGGCCCATTATCCGCCAGAAATCATTGATCCAGTTGGGGTAGTAGAACGGCATACACCATCTGTGCGACTGGGGCGGAAAACTCCCCAGGAACAGCATACGCGCCCCCTCCGGCAAAAATGGCTCAAATGGATGTTTCTCAGTATTCACAGTCTAACTCTCAATTCTTAAGATCCGTCTCTGATTCTCTTCTCAGTTTTTCTAGCCCTTATCTGTATGCACGATTCAGTTCTTCGGGCCTTTTCTGAATTCGCAGTCCAAATTTACAACATTTTATGTGAACTTGAAGTTCTTTCTGGCCTCCACGTGCGGGTAACGTGCTCCCAAAAGTCCCGTTACCCGCAAAAAAGGCCAAAAATGCAGTTAACCGGTCCAAATTAGTCCCGTTACCCGCACCAGTACCTCCATCACACCAGCACAGCTCCCACACTACCCCCAGCGCTAGTTCTCACTTCCGAACCAGCCTCCACGTGCAGGTAACGTGCTCCCAAAAGTCCCGTTACCCGCAAAAAAGGCCGAAAATGCAGTTAACCGGTCCAAATTAATCCCGTTACCCGCATTTATACCAGCCTCCATACCTCCGCAACGCCCGCAGACGCTCCCGGCTCCTGTCCACACTCCGACCACACCACTCCCGGCCCCGCCCCCTACATACTATCCAGCAGGTGGGCGGCCTCGGCGTAAGTGATCCCGCACACGCGGGCTATCTGGGTGGCGTCTGCGCTGAAACGGAAGCGGATTTGGCGGGCAAGTTCTACCTGCTCTTCCGGAAGAAGTTGTCCAAAAGTGTCTTTGTGGAACAGGCTCCTCAGAAGGTCTGGTAGGGTGGCAAGAATGGTCTGGTCCCGGAAGGCGGGAAGGTTAGAGTCGGCATACTCCAGACGTTTACGGGCTTTGGAAGAACTGTTCAGGAAGTAGTTCAGCCTCTGCGGCGTTCTGAAAAGGGCTTCCACGCCCTTGCAGTCTACATAATTGTGGGGGAGGATATACCCTTCCTGTCCAATTATCCATTCTCCAGGAATAGCATCTTCATCGGTGTGCAACAGTCTTTTAAGTGCACGGGCCGATAAATTTTTCACGCGTGTTCCGCTAACTGCCGGCTGTCCGAAATACATTGCTCCGGACCCCCACGGGTACTGGCTGGCGTGTGCGCAGATTCCGGCCACCACGGAGTTCATAAGGGTGTATGCGATGGCTTTTTCTACGGCTTCGTCATCATACGGGATGAGTTTTATGTCCAGTCCGTTATGCTTCAGGAGCTGTTTGACTCCATACTTTTTACGGTAATAAATGGAATAGCGATGTTTGAAGCGCTCAACAAACTCTTTTACATCTTTCCTGGTTCCTTTCAGCACAAAATGCACGTGATTGGACATAAGGATGAAGGCCAGCACCCCCACATAAGGGTGCCGGGCGGCCTCTATTGCGACGTAGTTCATGGCCACTTTGAAATCTTCTTCATCCCGGAACCACAGGCCATCTTCCAGATGTTCCGTGCTCAGTAAATATATCCTTTTCATAACTTTTCTCCCGCACTTTTGCACGGCTCTACAAATATAATAAACTGTTGACAGCGCTGCAACTTTTTTTGATTTTTTGTAGAAAAGCGGTATATTTGTTCTAAGCAAATATGTTAATCCATCACAGAACCATCATTCACGTGGAGGTCAAGGACACCCGTGAACACCTCTACTTTGGGTCCGCCGCAGCAATGTTCGCAGATCCAAGGATGAGTGACCTGCTCAAAATCAAGTACCAGACTTTCCGCACCAAGAAGGTGTCGGAAGACCGTCCCTATGAAAATGAGAACGTGATTGTCCGCAAGGGCAATCTCTACACCATTGATCACTCCTAATCAGTGCGGGTAACGTGCTCCAAAATGTCCCGTTACCAGCAAAAATGGCCCAAAATGCAGGTAACAGGCTAAAAATAATCCCGTTACCCGCACCAGACAAGCAAAACGTATGTTTGAAGTAACAAAAATCTCAGACCAGACTGAAGGAGGCATCAGAAAGGCTTCCTTCCAGACTAGCAGCGCAGTCTGTTCCCGTCAGATAGACATTGAACTGGAGGGGGATATCGTGAAAAGCGTCCGCTACACCCACGGCTGCCACGGAAACCTTCAGGGAATAGGCGCTCTCATTCAGGGAATGAATAAGGCCGATATTATCTCCCGCCTTGAAGGCATCAACTGCAAGGGCCGCGGCACCAGCTGCCCGGACCAGCTTTCAAAAGCATTGAAACAGTTATAGCATATGGTACCGGTAAGCTCTCTGATTACAATGGCAATCTGTGCCGTCCTTGGCATAGCTGTGCCCATCCTCCTGAGCTGGTGGATGGTGAAAAAGTACAATGTAAAGGTAAGGACCATCCTTATTGGTGCCGGGGTATTCGTACTCTTTGCACTGGTTCTGGAAACCATCCTGCACCAGGTGGTGCTGAAAGGTCCCATCGGCCCGTCCATCATCGGAAACGTCTGGTACTATGCTCTTTACGGCGGCCTTGCTGCTGGAATCTTTGAGGAGACAGGCCGGTTCCTGGCCATGAATTTCCTCCTGAAGGATGAGCCTCAAGGAGCCAAGACTGCGGTTGCATACGGAATTGGCCACGGCGGCATAGAGATGCTCATCATCTTCGGCGTCTCCATGATTTCCAATCTTGTCATTGCCGCTTTGATTAACGCCGGGCAGACCGATACAATCCTTTCCGCAGTCCCCGCCGAAGCCCAGGCCCAGCTGGAGGGGACATTCGCGCAGTTTGAGTCTTCCACTCCAGGAACGTTCCTGACGGGCCTGTGGGAGAGGGCATCGGCCATAATTCTCCAGATTGGACTGTCCGTATTTGTGTGGACCGCGGTGCGTAAGGGCGGCAAGTGGCTGTGGCTGTTCCCGGCCGCAATCCTCCTTCATTTCCTGGTGGATGCCAGCGCCGTGCTCCTGATGGATTCCGTGAGTATGGTGGCCCTGGAGGCAATCGTAAGCGCTCTCGCCGTTGCAGTTGCCGCCTCCGCCGTGATGCTTGCAAAGAAACTATGAATGTCCTTCTGACAAGGATGCTTTCCAAGGCCGATCCTTCTCAGGTTCCCGGCCTCTCCCGCTTTTTCAAGACCGGTCCCGGCCAGTACGGGGAAGGGGACAAGTTCCTTGGAATCAAGGTCCCCGTCACACGTGCTGTTGTGAAGGAGTGCTGGCGTTCCGTAAGTTTTCAGGACCTGGAGGAGTGCATCACCAGCCCTTATCACGAGGTCCGTCTGGCTGCCCTCCTTGCCCTGGTGGAAATCTTTTCCCACGCCGGGAAAAGACCCCCGATCACGTCGGGGGTGAAGGAGTGGGCACCGGGGGTGACGGAGTGGGCACCGGGGGTGACGGCAGCGGCACCGGAGGTGACGCCAACGTCATGCCCGGCCCCGACCGGGCATCTCAGGCAGCAATGCGTGGAGTTCTATCTTAGCCATATGGACAGGATCAACAACTGGGACCTTGTAGACCTTAGCTGCTATCCGCTCATTGGACAGTGGCTTCTGGACAAGGAGGACCGCTCGCTCCTATATGACCTTGCCAGAAGCGGCCGCACCATCTGGGAGCAGAGAATAGGCATAGTGAGCACCATGACGTTCATCCGAAAAGGCCAGCTCAATGATACTTTTGATATTGCCGATATCCTCCTTCACCACCCCCATGACCTTATCCACAAGGCCGTAGGCTGGCTCCTCAGGGAGGCCGGAAAGCGTGACAAGGCCGCCTTGGAGGCCTGGCTGGAACCACGTTGCCGGACTATGCCCCGCACGATGCTCCGTTACGCCATTGAGAAGTTCCCTGAAGAGGAACGTAAACGTTACTTGTTGGAAAAGAGCCGCTAAAGGCCTATATTTGTATGCAAAACCAATAACAGATGAAAGGAATTGTTCTGGCAGGAGGCTCGGGTACTCGCCTCTATCCTATCACCAAGGGCGTTAGCAAACAGCTTCTGCCCATCTACGACAAACCTATGGTGTACTATCCCATAAGCGCACTTATGCTTGCCGGGATAAGGGATATCCTTGTCATCTCAACGCCTCAGGACCTTCCGGCTTTCAAGCGTCTGCTGGGAGATGGCTCCAATTTTGGAATCAATCTTCAGTATGCAGAGCAGCCTTCTCCAGATGGCCTGGCACAGGCATTTATCATAGGGAAGGAGTTTATCGGCACAGATTCCGCCTGCCTTGTCCTTGGAGACAATATCTTCCATGGCGCCGGCTTCACGGGTCTTCTCACTGAAGCTGTGAAATCCGCAGAGGAAGATGGCAAGGCTACGGTTTTTGGCTATTGGGTAAGTGACCCTGAACGCTATGGCGTGGCAGAATTTGACAAGGAAGGCAACTGCCTTTCCATTGAGGAAAAACCCAGGAATCCCAAGAGCAATTACGCCGTCGTGGGCCTGTATTTCTACCCCAACAAGGTTGTTGATGTGGCCGCAAATATAAAGCCGTCGGCCCGCGGAGAACTTGAAATCACGTCCGTCAACCAAGAGTTCCTGAAGGAAGGCCTCCTTAAGGTACAGACCCTTGGACGGGGCTTTGCCTGGCTGGATACCGGCACCCACGATTCCCTGGCAGAGGCCTCCATCTACATTGAGACCATAGAAAAGCGCCAGGGCCTCAAGGTTGCGTGCCTTGAGGGAATAGGGTTCAGCAAGGGATGGATATCGGCCGATAAACTCAGGGAGATAGCAGCCCCTATGGCAAAGAACCAATATGGGCAGTACCTTCTAAGGCTGGCCGACGATCCGGTTACACCCGTTCTGTAATCTGGATGGGTTTTGAGAGCTGGTCTATTGCGGCCAGCTCTTCTGTTGAGAAGGTGGTGTTATTCAACGCACCAAGGTCCTCAGAGAGTTGTTTAACTGAACTTGCGCCCAGCAACACGGATGTGATGTGGGGCTTTGCAAGGAGCCAGGCCAGTGACATCTGGGCAAGTGTCTGGCCACGGCCGCGGGCTATTTCCCTGAGGCCACGGAGGGCATCCAGCATAGTCTGTGTAAGGATTTCAGGCCTCAGTGAGCCGCTCTTGGACATACGTGAACCGGAAGGTATGCCACCGTCAAGGTAGCGGTCGCTGAGTAGGCCCTGCTGCAGGGGAGAGAAGGGGATGAATCCCGCTCCGGCCTCTCCGGCAAGGGACACAAGGTCCTCGCGTTCCGGATTGCGGTCTATGATGTTGTAGCGGTCCTGGAACAGGAGGCATGGGGTCTCGTGGGAAATCAGATAATTGTACGCATACACGGCGGCCTGCTTGGGGTAGCGGGAAACTCCAACATAGAGGGCCTTCCCTTGATGCACAATATCAACAAGTGCCTGTAGTGTCTCATCCAGCGGAGTGCGGGGGTCATATCTGTGGGTGTAGAAAAGGTCCACGTAATCCAGTTTCATACGCCTGAGGCTCTGGTCCAGACTGGAGATGAGGTACTTTCGGGAACCCCATTCCCCGTAAGGGCCGGGCCACATCAGGTAACCCGCCTTGGTGGAAATGAACAGTTCATCCCTGTAGGGCTTGAAGGAAGAGGTGAGGAGTTTTCCAAAGTTTTCTTCCGCAGCTCCCGGTTCCGGGCCGTAGTTGTTGGCAAGGTCAAAGTGGCAGATGCCCTGGTCGAAGGCATAGTGAGCCATTTCCTGGATACGCTCAAAGGGCGTTTCCGTTCCAAAGTTCTGCCATAGGCCAAGTGTGATTGCCGGGATGTCTATTCCAGACCTTCCGCAGCGGCGGTACTGCATGGAGCTGTATCGCTCCGGGGATGCTGTGTAACTCATTTCTATGCTGTTTGTCATTTACAAAGCTACAAAAAAACCTTGATTATTGGCCAATTATTACTTATTTTTACAGGACAAAAACAGATAAACTATGACTAAGAGATTATTCGGTATTGTAGTATCGGCCAGCCTTATACTGGCAATATCCTATTCCTGCACCCCAGTTCAGCAGGATGGCATCCCCGGTGATGAGCAAACCGTAGATCCTTCTACACTAGATGCTCTTGTTGTCACGGCCCCAATTCCTGAGAATAATTTCATCTTTGAAGGAAAGCCTCAATTTGTCCTTAAGATTAATAACAAGAATACTGTCCCTATAAGTGACAAGTTGTCAATAAAGGTACTCTCGGACAAGAAAAAAACCGTTACTTCCTCTGAACTGGGAGAGTTCACAGTTCCCGCAAACACCACAATAGACAAAGATATTACTCTGGATTTTGACTTCCAGCCAGGTTTCTACAAGGCCCAATGCAGCGTCGAGGGTAGGACTGCATGCAGCGTGAATTTCGGTATCAGCCCTACTAAGATTGTATCGGCCCCGGATATGCAGGAAGACTTTACCTCTTTCTGGGAAGATGCCATCTACCAACTTGAGAATATGGTTCAGATGAATCCTAAGATTACTGCTCTCCCCGGGAGGACCAACATGTATCTTGTAGAGATGAACTCTATTCCTGATAATGTCACTGGAGAAGATGCTGTAATCCACGCATATCTGTCAATTCCAAAAGATGCATCAGCTACAAAAAAATATCCGGTACTCATTCACTTTTTTGGATATGACGACCAAAAACCTTCCGGCAAATTGTCCGGTCCGTCCGTCGCAATGTCTTTCATAGAACTGTATGTGTCAACTCGCGGCCAGATGATTAACAATCGTACTGCTGACCAGCGGTCGGACGGCATAGATGAGGACTATCATAACAACTACGGGGACTGGTTTGCCTACAATTTTGGCCAGAAGGGAAGTTACTATTACCGCGGCGCATATATGGACTGCGTCCAGGCAGTGCGTTTCATTGCAACGCTAGAGGAGGCCGATACAAACAATATCTTTGCGGAAGGGAACAGCCAGGGCGGTGCATTCTCATACGCCTGCGCGGCCCTCAGTCCCATTCCCCTTGCCGGTATCGCGCCCGGCGTAGCTTTTATGGGAGACTTCCCGGATTATTTCCAGATAGTGGATTGGCCGGCATCTACCGCCAGGGCCAACAAGGGCTCTATGACGGATGAAGAGATGTATGCATTCCTTTCCTACTTTGACACCAAGAACCTTGCAACCCGTGTTTCATGCCCCATCATGGCAACTATGGGCTTGAAGGACACTACATGCCCTCCTCACACCAACATTGCCCCGTTCAACAATGCAAAGACCCCTGCAGAGGATAAGGTTATGTATTATTACGCAGATATGGGCCATCAGATTGCCGCGAACTGGGATGTCAATATGAAGAACTTCTTCAAGAATCACATGAAGTAAGGCCGCAGAATGTAAATTTCTCATTTACAGCATATTATGCAAAATGCCCTGGGCGAATTCGCTCAGGGCATTTTGCGTAAACTATTGACAATTAATAGTTTACATTCTACGCTAATACTCCTCCTCGTTCCACAAATGGTGTAACTTCTGTAGGCTGATTATTATCAGTTAGTTACGCTCGTGTTTAAAAACTTGGATAGCCACAGGGATAGTCTGAGGCAGGCTGAGATGCCATTAAGTGGCTGTATACAATTACACCCACTATCCCCGGACAGAATAGTTATTCTATCCAGTCTGATAATGACACTTTCTCCTTTGTTTTGTCATAAGGGAGGAACACTGTTTCGCCTGTGCACCAGGATGTCCGGAGGTCGGCAACAACCCCATCGTCATAGAGATAAAGACTGAATATTTTCGGCATAGATTCAAAATGCCAATACCCACCCCAATGGCCTCTGTTAACTTGGATAAGATACCTGAGTTCAGTTAATCTGTCCTCATTAATCTTTGTCCATTTAGTATAGTCTAAAACATCATCCTCATCAGACTCACAGACACCTCCAACATATAGTGAAAGGAGCCTGTCAATTTCTGATGTTATGTATACAATCTCCTTATCAGAATCAAAACTTGGAACATAAGCAAAACGGTCTGATGCTTTCATCATATAATCCCATTTGAGAGTCTTATCCCAAAGAGCATCAAAAGGGTATTCATTGAAGGTCCCAGGATACCTCCTGACCTCTATGCTGCCAGGCAATGAACAAATAACACAACTATCAGGAATGGTCTTATTGTATTCAATGAAGACTCTTTTAACGGCTTGATTAATCAAAGAATCAGTTGAAAACGACCTCAATTGCACTGACCAATTCTTCCACTCTTTGAGAAATGTTTTGAAATTGTTATCAGTCAAGGATGGATACTTCTTGACAAATGATGGCTTGATAGGAGTCGTTATTACCAGTGTGTCCGGATGTTCTGATACCCATTGTTTATATTCCTCATCCATTTCCTCTCCGAATGTTTCCTCCAAGCTGGAAACACCCCATATGCCATCTATATTCTTATAATAGTATTCTTCCCAATCATCAATATTACGAGCAAGGTTAAAGAAAGGTATAGTATGGAAGAATGCGAAAGAGGAATATTTAAGAATGGTTGACTTTTTCCCAGTCTTTTCAAAGACAACAGGAATAGATTCTTCCAGTTTATCTTCTGATACAATAAACTTAACCCCATTTATAATAACCTGTCCAAATAGACTGTCCTTAACCATACAGGTGCTAGGATGCTCTGGACTAGCAATAATGGAATTTCTAGTGGTATGGGTATATATGAACATCTCTGGAGTATTAGACTTGGCCTTCTCTTTATCTGCAATTTCTTCGAGCCAAGATCTCACATTGTTATCAGCAATCTCGACCTTGTCAACTCTCATTATGCGGAAGTTCAAGCAAACAAAGACGAGCAAAGCAATCACAATAGTAATTACTATGGCAATCAAACAATATGACTTTTTGTTCTTCATACTTACAAAGATAGTAATATTTCCCCACCAACTATTCCTTTTCTTTCAGGGATAGTCCCAATGTGGCTGAAAAACCAAAAACTGCCAAGGATGATTCCTTGGCAGTTTTGTGATTTATTGATTTTCAATATATTATCAAATCAATATTCTTCCTCATTCCACATGAAGTCTTCCTTGGTGGGGTAGTCTGGCCAGATGTCCTCTATGGATTCGTAGATCTCGGTGTCATCGTCCAGTTCCTCAAGGTTTTCTATTACTTCTTCGGGGGCGCAGGTGCGGTTTGCGTAGTCTATGAGCTCCTCTTTGGTTGCGGGCCACGGGGCGTCGTCCAGTGAGCTTGCAAGTTCAAGTGTCCAAAACATTGTATTATAGCGTTTTAATTGTTAAAAATCTTACAGGTTCCCGCAATTGGGGCTGCAAAGATAGGAAAAAAACTTATATAATGAATTTTTTTCGCTATTTTTGTAGACAATTGCTTCAAATTACAGGCCAATGGCATACAGAAAGATAGAACAATACGACCAAGATACCACAGAGCAGATAGCCGCCCACATCAAGGCTATCCTGGGTCTTTTGGGAGAAGACGTAGAGAGGGAAGGCCTCCATAAAACCCCGGAGCGCGTGGCTAAGGCCATGCAGTTCCTCACGCAGGGCTATTTCCAGAGCGGAGAAACCATAGTAAAGAGTGCCCTTTTCACAGAGCCCTACAACCATATGGTAATTGTGAAGGACATAGAGCTTTTCTCCCTCTGCGAGCATCACATGCTGCCTTTTATCGGCAAAGCCCACGTAGCTTACATCCCCAACGGCCAAATTACCGGCCTCAGTAAAATCGCCCGCGTGGTGGAAACCTACGCCCGCAGGCTCCAGGTTCAGGAGCGTCTCACGGAACAGATTCGTGACTGCATCCAGGACAGCCTCCAGCCTCTTGGCGTTGCAGTTGTAATTGAGGCCATGCACACCTGCATGTCCATGCGCGGGGTGCAGAAATCCAACGCAATCACCACCACAAGTGCCTTCTCCGGCATCTTCCTCAAGAGCAGCAAAACACGTAACGAATTCCTAAAACTAATAGAACATTAATATGGGTGCATTTCACGCTTATGGAGGTCTCCCGGTGAAATGAAAAAGTTACAAAAATGCCATAAAAATGCCGTTACAAATGCGTGTGGCGGCGTTTTCCTTTTTTACCCTCAGAGGCCTTCGATGACAATGATAACACAATAATACCCTCATTTTTGTTACCCGTTTGTTACTCGAAACAAATTTTCACTATCTATTGCAGGCAAAGGGAAATGCTATGAGAAAGCTGAAACAAAACAAGGAACCCATACGCCTGCGGGCAAAGAAACTGAAGGACGGAAGCCAGTCCCTGTACCTGGATTACTACTCCGGCGGGGGTGCGCCAGTACGAGTTCCTGAAACTGTACCTGGTCCCGGAGCGTTCGGGCGTGGAGAAAGACAAGAATGCAGAGACGCTGAGGACGGCGAACGCATACAAGGCGCAAAAGATTGTGGAGCTCCAGAACGGCGAGTTCGGTTTCAGCAACGCCCGTCTACGCTGCCAGATGAACTTTGTGGATTATATGCGCTCTCTTTCTCAGAAGGCGAAGGAAAGGGGGACCAGCACCTACCAGACATACGACAACGGCATTAATCATTTCATTAAGTACGCCGGCGACCAGGTGGAGATAGGAAGCATAGACAAAGAGTTCTGTATGGGCTTTGTATCCTATCTGAAGCGCGCCAAGACATTGCCACCGTCAAGCTTCCCGGAACGTGGACGTACTACAGCGTGGCGACTGCAATCAGCAGCGACAACACCCTCGTTACCCTTGCATCCTCGGCCTACAAGACCAAGATAGAGAACAAGCTCAACTCCTACCTCGCAAAAGTGGGGATCAGGCAGGGCAGTGCGGTCTTCACCTTCACCGAGGCCGGCGAGTTCACAATCACCAACGGCACCAAGCAGATAGCTTCCGGCACCTACACGGTTGACAAGGAAAACAACGTCGAAATGAAGTTCGGCAAGGTTTACAGTTACCTCACCCTCAAGGGGAAACTTGCCGCCACCACATCTGGCTGCCAGATTCTCTTCAACGCCGACAAGTTCCTTGAATTCTTGAAGAAGGCCGTGGCCGTCGCCGGCAAGCTCATCAGCACCGATTCTCTCGCATCCCTCCTTTCAGACGCCAGCGGGCTCCAGCTGGGATTCATACTCACCAAGTAGAATTAGGGAAGAAGCTTTTTCCGGAGATACTGCGTGGCATGGAAAAGATGTGTCTCGACAGTTCTCACGGAAAGCTCGCAGAGGGAGGCGATGCTTTTGTTGTCCATTCCGTAAAAACGGCTTAACAGGAACACCTTCCTTCTTGCAGGCGGCATCCAGGAAACGGCCTTCTGCACCCTCCGAAGAAATTCGTCGGCTTCGTATCTGCGGGCTGTTTCCTCCGATACCTCATCGAATGTAACCCGGAAGTTCTCCGCGAATTTCCGGGTTACCTGTATATGGTCACATCTGTCAAGCACCGCATTCTTTGCGATATTCATCAGATAGGGCTCGAAAGAATTAATGCGAAGCAGCCGGGAACGGTATACCCAGAGCCTGACGAAGATATCCTGCGTGATATCCGCAGCCTCCTCGGGATCTTTCAGCAGACTCCTGACGAAACCTGCGCACTTGGGAGCATAGCGTTCGTACAGCAGGGCGAACGCTTGCCTGTCCCCGTGGGCACAGGACAGCAATATATTATTATCCGAAGACAAGTCAGTTATTATTTAGCAGATACAAAGGTAAGATTTTTTACAAAATGGTTAAGTATCCGGACGCAGAAAACCGTCATAATAATATAAAAGAGACATAATATCATCAAGCATATGAACAAGAACAAAGATATAATGGACGCGTGGAATAGTTCCACTCCCATGGACGCAACTATGCTGCACTCTGCCGGTAGTGTACTGGAAAAGGCGGAAGCGAAGGAAAAGGCCGTAAGAAAAGCGCGGAGAGCGTGGATCTCTTCCGTCATGGCCCTGATGGTTGTGGCGCTCGGCACAGGTATTTATGTGAAAAACAATGCCCCTGTGCGCCTTGTGGCTGAAGGGAAAAAGCAGCACTACGAACTGCCCGACGGTTCTTCCATCTGGCTCAACCGCAGTTCTTCCCTCAGTTACAAATCATCGTTCGGAAAGTCGGAGCGCCGGGTGAAGCTCACAGGCGAGGCCTTTTTCGATGTCGCCAAAGACTCCCGGGCCTTCGTGGTTGAAACCGGCCGGATGGACATAACCGTCCACGGCACCAGGTTCACAGTATCGGCCTACGGGGACGGAGAACAGTCTGCATGGCTCGAAGAAGGGTCAATCTCAGTAAAGGGCCACGGCCTTTCTGAAACCACGCTTTCTCCCGACCAGAAGGTGTGCTACGAGGGGGGAGAATGGACAGTTTCTGAAGAACCCGCATCCTGCCACACTTCGTGGATAAACGACAGGCTTGTGCTGGAAAACCGCTCCCTGTCGGAGATTGTCTCCGCGCTGGAGCATTGGTACGGCACTGGCCTCACTGTAAGCGACCCGGAAGAAGCAAAAGTCATCTTCCTGTCCCTTACCGTAAGGAGCGAAGAGCTTGATGCCATACTGGAAGCCATAAACCTTCTTTCGGATGTACAGGTAAGCAGGTAATGCTACGCAAGACCGTCATACTCTCCTTCTTCCTGCTGCTGGCCGGAGCCTTCTGGACCGGTCTGTCGGCTCAGAAGCTCTCGCTCGACCTGGACAACGTGAGCATACGGGAGCTGCTCTACAACATCGAGGAAGAAACGGGACTTGCATTCTTCTACAGCAACAACGAAATCGACGTGGAGGCAAAAGTGTCCGTCCACGTGAAAGGAGTTCAGCTCGAAGAAGTGCTGCGAAGCGTGCTTCCGGGCATACGCTGCATCATCCTCGAAGAGCGGATAATCCTTGTGCCCGAGCGCAAGAGAGCCGAGTTCCCACCCCCATCTGACGACAGTCCGGACGTTCCGGACAAAGCGGATTCGTTGCGGCTGCGTCCGCTTCTGCCTATGGTCAACTGGTTGAAGGAATCGGTGGTCGTGGGCTATGGAGTGCAGCAGAAAGCCAATGTCACCGGTGCCGTCTCCGTACTTGCCAGCAAAGAACTCAAAGACCGTCCGGTTTCCGGTGTGGGTCAGGTGATGCAGGGAATGGTGGGAAACCTGAACATCCTTCAGGAATCCGGGCAGCCCGGCGCCATCTCCCTGTACAACATCAGGGGAAAAACCTCCCTCAACGGAGGCGATCCGCTCATCCTGGTGGACGGGGTGGAGACCGATCCGATGAGCGTGAATCCCTCAGACATAGAATCCATATCCATCCTGAAGGACGCCTCGTCTTCGGCCATCTACGGCATACGCGGTGCTTTCGGGGTGATACTCATAACGACCCGTGGAGGAGAAAAAGATATGGCTCCCAAGGTGGTGTTCAACGCCAGGTATTCCCTTTCGGCAAACACGGTTTCAACCGACTATGAAACGCGCGGTTACGACGCCGCCAAGATAGCCGACACCTTTATGCTCACCTCGGTTTCGGGCATTCCGTACACCAGATACACCGACTACGATTACCAACGGCTCTACGAGCGCCGCGGAGACAAATATGAGGTTGCAGAAAGACCGTGGGTTGTAAAGGAAACAAGGGACGGCATACCTTCCTACACCTACCTTGGCAACTACGACTGGTATCATTACCTGTATGACGAATCCCGTCCCACCCAGGACTACAACATAGATATCACAGGAGGTTCGCGCCGCATCTCCTACAAACTCAGCGGCCGTTATTACGACCAACGCGGCATCCAGCGCCACGGGCCCGACCGTTTCCGTTCATATACTCTTTCCAGCAGGGTGCAGATGCAGCTCCGCAGCTGGCTTGCGCTGGGCTATAGCGTGCGCTTCTACCAGTCTGACTACTCTTACCTGGGACTCGAATCCCAATATATCAATTTCTACAGGCCCACCATTCATGCCCTTCCGTCCTTTGTTCCGGAGAATCCCGACGGAACCACCGTCTCGCACACCGTCCTCACAAATTCTTCGGCGCATTACATCATGTCGGGCTACAACTCCATGATACGCAGTGGAAATACAGGAGGGAGCAATTCCGACGAGCAGAGTTACAATACCCTGGATCTCACGGCGGACATTCTCCCCGGACTTGTGTTCAAGACATCCTGGACCTATCATTCTTCCACTGTTCAGAAGCTTTTCCGCAGCGCACCGGCCTCCTATTCGATGTATCCGGGCGAAACCGCGTATGAGCCAGAGAACGCCTACGAAGACTATCTCTCAGAAAGGGACAACCGCCTGCGCAGGAACTCCGTGGATGCATTCCTTACATACGAAGGTCATTTCCGGAAAGGGCATCATCTCACGGCCGTAGCCGGCGTAAACTACGAAGACTGGCGCAGGACCGCGCTTACGGTGCAGCGCAAAGACCTGCTTTCGGAAACCATGTCCGACTTTAACCTTGCCACCGGAGAACTCAAGCGCCTTAACGGCGGAGTGCGGGAATACAGTCTGATGGGCGTATTCTACCGTTTATCCTACGATTGGAAGGGCCGTTATCTGGTGGAGACGAACGGCCGTCTGGACGGCTCCTCCCGTTTCCCGGAAGGCAAGAAGTGGGGCCTGTTCCCGTCAGTTTCGCTCGGATGGCAGCTCAGCGGAGAGCCGTTCTGGGCTCCGCTGCTCCCGGTGATTTCCCAGGCCAAACTGCGTGCTTCAGTGGGTTCTCTCGGGAATCAGTCCATAAACGAATATGCCTACTGGCAGACAATCCGGACAGGAGGAACCATGAATTATTCCTTCGACGGCGAAACGCGCAGCCGTTACGCTGAGGCCGACGACCCCGTGTCCACCGGAACATGGGAGACAATACAGACCAGGAACCTGGGGGCCGATCTCGGATTCTTCGGAGGAAGGCTGCGACTCACCGGGGATTTCTATATTCGGGACGCGCTTGGCATCCTCACTTCCGGGCCGCTGTTGCCATCGTTCTACGGAGCCTCCGAGCCGATGGTGAATGCCCACGACATACGCACGCGCGGGTGCGAATTCTCTATAGAGTGGAACAACTCGGCACAGCTTCTCGGAAAGCCATTTTCCTATGGGGCCATCGCCACTCTGTCCGACTATATTTCCACCTATACGCGTTGCGACAACCCGTCAGGCCTTCTGTCGGAACCCTATCCAGGCCGCCGACTCGGGGAAATCTGGGGATACAGGGTGGACGGTCTTTTTGCAGACGATGCGGAAGCGGCGGCTTATGCTGCGGAGGTTGACATGTCGCAGGTGAGCCCCGGCTATTACTACTCCTTCAACGAGGCATCACGAGGAGTGCGAGGAGGAGACATGAAATACGTGGACCTTAAGAAAGACGGGGTTATCGATGCCGGGAAGAACACCCTGGACGACCACGGAGACCTGGAGGTTATAGGCAACAGCCTTCCCCGCTGGAGTTACGGTTTCCGTTTCCATGCGGCCTGGAACGGATGGGACGCACAGGCATTTTTCCAGGGAATAGGCCACATGGACTGGTATCCGGGCCATGAAAACATTCGTTTCTGGGGTCCATACTGCCGGCCTTATGCCTCGTTCGTTCCCAAAGGCTTCATGGATGACGTATGGTCGGAGGAAAATCCGGATGCCTACTTCCCGCGTCCAAGAGGATACGCGGCCCTCAATGCCACTGGTGGTTCCCTCTACTATACCAACTCCCGCTATCTGCAGAACCTGGCGTACTTGCGGTTGAAGAACCTTTCGGTCGGCTATACACTCCCTGCAAAGAGCCTGTCGAGGACCGGCATTTCAAACGCGAGAATCTGCCTGAGCGGCGAGAATCTACTTACCTGGAGTGCTGTGCACGGCAACTACATAGACCCCGAACAGATTTCGGCCGATGGCGACCGCAACGGCAACACCTATCCTTGGTACAGGGTGTTCTCGCTCGGCATAACACTTACTTTCTGACGGCATGGCAAGACGACTTCTCATAATCGCAAGCCTCCTGGCTCTCACCGCCTGCTCGGATTTCCTTACCAGGGAACCCGAAGATGCCCTGCCGGTCGGAGAGTTCTTTAAGGACGAGGAGCAGTGCCGGCTCTACACAAACCAGTTCTACCGCATGCTGCCGTCGGGCATGGACATCTTCAACGAAGGGGCCGACATCATCATCAAGAGCACTCTCGCCCCCGAGGTCCGCGGTTCCCGTTTCGTATCGTCAAAAGACAGTCACTGGACATGGGGCGACCTGCGCGACATCAATTTCTTCCTCGAGCACGCCGACCAGTGCAGCGACACTTCTGCTCGCAGGGAATACGTTGGACTCGCGAAGTTCTTCCGGGCGTGGTTCTACTACGACAAAGTGCGGCGATTCGGCGACGTGCCGTGGTTCGAGCATACTCTCGGAATGAACGACGCCAACCTGTACAAAGGAAGGGATTCCAGGGTCCTCATCATGCAGCACGTACTGTCCGATATCGACGAGGCCGCATCTGTCCTTCCCGACAGGCACGAAGACTACAGGGTGACCCGCTGGACAGCGCTTGCGTTGAAAAGCCGCATCTTCCTTTTCGAAGGCTCTTTCCGCAAGTACCACGGCATTCCCGGGTGGGAAGACTGTCTGGCGGAGTGTGTGAATGCCAGCAGGGAACTTATGGAAAACGGCGGTTATTTCCTGTACACCGCGGGAGACACTCCCTACGGCGACCTTTTCCGGAGTTCGAAGACCATCAACCAGGAAGTGATACTCTCCCAGGCTTACGGCCTTTCAATGTGTATCACCCACAACGTGAACGACTATTTTACATCCACTACAATGGGGCGTTCCGGGGTATTGAAAGATATTGTGGACAGCTACCTCAATGCAGACGGAAGCCGCTTTACCGATATCCCCGGTTTTGGCACGATGAGCTTCATACAGGAATGCCAGAACAGAGACCCGCGCCTTTCTCAGACCATACGCACTCCGGGGTATACACGCGTGGGCAGCAAGGTTTGGGTTGCTCCAGATATGAACGCCACCCTCACCGGATACCAGATCGTGAAGTATGTGGGAGAGCCGAAGTACGATATCTCCAACACATCCGAAAATGACCTTCCTCTTTTCCGTATAGCAGAAACTTATCTGAACTATGCGGAGGCGAAGGCGGAGCTTGGAACCATCACCCAGGACGACCTCGATGCTACGGTTTGCCTGCTTCGCGCCCGTGCCGGAATGCCACCGCTGATTCTTGCTGCGGCCGATTCCGATCCGGACCCGTTCCTTTCCAATCCCATTACCGGATACAAGAACGTTACCGGAGCCCACAAAGGCGTGATACTGGAGATACGCAGGGAAAGGACCATCGAGCTCATCTGTGAGGGCTTCCGCTACTGGGATATTATGCGATGGAAAGAAGGTAAACGCTTCGACCGCCCGTTCAGGGGAATGTATTTCCCCGGCCCCGGCTCCTACGACCTCGACGGTAGTGGCACCGACGACTTCTGTATCTATTCTGGAGAAGCCCCGGCCGTTGAAAGCGGAATGGCTTATTCCAACATAGACGACCTTTCGCTTACCGAGGGGACGAGCGGAAATATCGTGCGTTTCTCAAACGTCCCGCGCAACTGGAGGGAAGACAGGGATTATCTCTTCCCCATACCCACTGACGACATTGTTCTGACCGGCGGTGCCGTAGTTCAAAACCCCAATTGGGAATGATATGAAAAACAACAGATTATATGCGTTTCTTATCCTGGGGCTGCTCTTCGCTGCCTGCGAAGGGGAACCTTCGGATAACGGGAAAAACAACAAAGAAGACATCAACGACAAGACAGAAGAATCCATCCGTCCCGGAGATCCGATAACGGTAGTGGACGGAAAAGTGCGTTTCTACCTGGCAGAAAGCGATAACTCTGTGCGCCAAGCCGCAGGAATCTCTACTTTCGACTGGTCTGCTTTCAGGGTGAGCATAAGCGGTGTGGATTATCCGATCCTGCTCACGGAAAACGGCGAACCGTACATCGAGGCAGACGCGGCCGCATCGTACAATGCCGTTCTTTACAGGGAGGAATCTGCGATGTACTACGGATTGTCGCGCTACGTGAACGTGGTGATTCCTCCGATGTCCTTCTATCATTGTCTCACTAAGGACATTGACGCACTGCCCCTCTATGGCAGCTATTCCTCCGAGGACGGCAATGTGCTTAAGATGACCCCGCTCGTAGCGGCAGTAAAGCTGACCTTGAGCGGAGACGCAAAAATCTCTTCGATCAAGATAGACGCGGGAGTGCCAATCTCCGGTATTGGCAGCTACCAGGCGTCCAAGAAAACGCTTTCCATCACAAAGGCCCTTCCTTTCACGGTGCTTAACTGCACCAACAGGGGGACCGGAGTAAGTCTTTCTTCCGGCGGGCAGTTTGTCCTTCTCCTCGCCCCCGGCGAATACCCGGACGGTCTCAAGCTGAACATATGCGACATGTCCCATAAGAAAATCACTCTCGACCTCAACGTCACCAGCCTCAAGGCAGGCGAAGTATATGAGGCGAAGGCCAACTGGTCTCCAAGCAAAAACCTTCTTTTCTACGAGGGCTTTGACAATTTCGCGTGGGGAGGAGACTACGTTGGCGGATCCTCTACCTTCGGATTCTCTCCGGATGGAGTTGAGACTTCTTCGAGTTACGGCTCCTCCCTGACCGGTTATGAGCACGCATTCAAGAATGCCGAATATACCTGGGCAGGCAGCGGATATATTCAGGGCGGCTCCCTGTCCCAGGCTTCCGGAAAGACAGTTGAGGGTTATCATTCAATGAGCGGATCGTATGTCCGAAGCCGTAACCTTGGCGACTATCTTCTGTTGCATCACTGTCAGGAATACCAGGGTTACCTTGGAGTTGGAACCGCTGACGCCACGAGGGGCATCTTCCAGGCCCCGGACCTTGGAATCAGCGAACTCTGCGATCTGGAGATTTCTTTCGACTATTGTCCGCGTGTCGGTTTCAAAGACCAGGTCTGTCTGGAGACATACAACAGCGGAATCGTTTCAAGCGTCACCGTTGACGGGGAGCAGGCCGTGCTTGACAACAAACTCTGCCGGTACGAAGGATGCGGAGGAAGATGGGCCATCTCCGCGGCCAGCGTTCCCGTTCCCACCAGCACTCCCGCCGCAAAGCAGTGGCGCCATGTCGTGATGTATGTGGAGAATGTCAACAACGCAACTCAGATCCGTCTCACCACGGCTCTTGAGGAAGGCGGCTACCATGGCTTCTATCTCGACAATGTCAGCATCTCTATAGCCAAATACCGCCGCACGCCGGTGAACGGAATCCGCATACTCTACTGGAACATCCAGTGCGGAATGTGGTCCGACCAGACAAACAACTACAACAATTTCGTGGCCTGGCTGAATAAATACAAACCCGATGTCTGCGTGTTCTGCGAAGCCCGTTCCCTTTATGACGAAAAAGGCGAGTGGCTCAAAACCAGCGCCCGTACTCTCGAAAAAGGATGGCCAGCCCTTGCAAAGCGCTATGGTCATAACTACACTATGTCTTGTCAGAAAGACAACTATCCCGAGATGATAACCTCCAAGTATCCGATAACCAAACTGAAGGAGCTGGAAACATCGGAAGTGGCTCACGGAGCGGCAGTGGTTCAGATTTCCATCGGCGGCAAGGATCTTCATTTCCTGTCCACGCATCTGTGGCCGGCAGATTACGCCAGGGGTATAGCGGAAGCCGACCGCCCGGCGTCTCAGGCCGCCCGAGAGGGAGATATTGAGCGCGAGAACGAGATGAAAAATATAGTGAACAACCTGCTTTCGGACTACAGCGGAGTGGACTACCTCTTTATGATGGGAGACTTCAACTGCCCCAGTTCCGTGGACGAGTGGTATTATAACAAAGGCGCCTCTCACACGGACTATCTCGCCCAGAATTACCTAAGGAACAACTCCAACCTGATAGACGTAATCGGCGAGTACTGGCCGGGCAACTGGCTGAGTTCCGTAAATAAGGATTTCGAGAGAATGGATATGTTTTATGCCACGCCGAAGGCATACGAGGGCGTGCAGAACGCAATGATAATTGTTGACGACTGGACCCTGCTGTATCAGGACAATACCGTCAGCGGCTACTTCTGCCGTCCCTCCGACCACAGGCCTGTTTTGGTTGATGTAAAGTACTAACAATCAATAAAATGTATTTAAAGAAACTGCTTATTGCAATCGGCATCGCTGCTGTCGTGCTTTCCTGTTCCAAGGAGCAGACCGGCCAGACGCGTGAAGACAAGCTGAGTTTTCACGCCCAGGCGGACTGTTCCGATGAACCGATGAAGGAAGCGGCTGTCAGTGTTCTTGCAGGAACCAGGACGCTCTATCTCAAGAGTTCCTTCGACAAGGAGATAGACCTGTTTTGGCAGGATGCCGCAACGTATCCGTGGGCGAAGATCGAGGAATTCGAACCCACAGGGACAAAGGGAGTGTACAGAATTACGCTCAGTTATCCCGACCGTTATCCTGGAGTCTGGTATGCCAGAAGGGTCGGCACCCTGTCAGCGGTGGTGCCAGGTGAAGATTTCGGAGTATTCCTTCCCGTCAGGCAGGGCGCGACCGACCGTGTCGTCGAAGATTTCTCCGCCTGGACCTACGGCAGCGCCGATCCGTGGTCGGACATCTCCGATACGCCGCTGGACAATTGGACCACTGCCCTCAAGGACAGGGGATTCTCATCTGAACCCGTAGGCTCGGACACCCTTGGCCGCTGTTACGGCCGTGTAGGCTACATCCGTCTCGGCGATAAGGAGGCCCACCGTGGCAGCGTGCTCACCCCGAGGAACGACAGCTTCCGTTTTGACACTCTCCTTATGGTTTCGTTCCGTGCCGCCGCCTTCAAAGAAAAGGTCGGTTCAAAGGACGACAACCACTTCCGCGTCGAAGTCACCGGGGGAGGATTCATCAGGGATTATGCTGAGACGGAACAGACGTGGATAGACCTTGAGGCGCCATACATCCAGAACAAGGAGGATTTCTTCGGATCAGACAGCTGGTTCCTTGTTTTCATTGCCGACAGCGACTCAAACCAGATGACCGCCACCACGCGAATCAAGATCACCTCCGGCACCGACACTTCCGAGGGATGCTCCCGACTCTTCCTGGACGACATCAGCATAACCAGGCTCGTTCCCGATGTGGACGAGGACTTCTATACTGAGAACGAAGGCAGCGGGAAAGATAAAATCATGACCACCATCAATACGGAATAAGCCTATGAACGGAATTATTAAAAAGACAATTCTGGCAGTGCTGGCGCTGATAATCGGCACTGCCGCATGGGCGCAGACCATCACCGTCACCGGTGTGGTGAACGACGCTTCCGGAGAGCCTCTCCCCGGGGCGGCCGTAATGGTGAAAGGCACCAGGAACGGTGTCACCACCGACCTGGACGGCAGATATTCCATCAAAGCCGCGGCCGACGCGACCCTTTCTGTGGAGTGTCTTGGATACGAGAGTGTTTCTGAAAAGGTGGACGGCCGCAGGACCATCGACTTTTCCCTGCGTGAAGAAGCCAATATGATAGAGGCTCTGGTCGTCATCGGTTACGGTACGTCCAAGAAAACCGACCTCACCGGTTCGGTAGCTTCCGTCAAGATGACCGATATCAAGGATGCTCCGGTGCTTTCTGTGGACAACGCCCTTCAGGGCCGTATCGCCGGTGCGGACTTCATGTCCACCGACGGAGCTCCCGGCTCCACCACCACCATCCGTATCCGCGGAACACGTTCCATCACTGCTTCCAACGAGCCGCTCATCATCGTGGACGGAATCACCGATGCCATCCACGACCTGAACGATATCAACCCGGACGATATCGCTTCCATCTCTGTCCTGAAGGACGCCTCCTCCACCGCAATATACGGTTCCAGGGGCGCGAACGGCGTTATCATCGTCACCACCAAGGCGGGTATGGGAAGCGACCATCCGCGCATCTCCTTCAAGGCCGACCTGGGTATAGCGGAACTGCCGAGAAGCCTCGATATAATGAACGCATCCGAGTTCGCCCAGTACCGCAACGACTACGCCTATTTCGGCAAGGACGCCAGTCATTCCGCGGTTGGTGCCTCGACTCCTCTGAGCGGTACCGTCTATCCCGACCCGCTCAGCCTTGGCGAGGGAACCGACTGGATAAAGGAGATCACCCGCAGGGCGGTCAACCAGAACTACGGTCTTTCCGTTACCGGAGGCGACAAGAACCATTCCTACTTCACCTCCCTCTCTTACAACGACACGGAGGGTATCGTGGACGGAACGGGCCAGAGGCGTTTCACCGGCCGAATCAAAGTTGACCGTAACCTGTTCCCCTGGCTCAAGGTGGGATACAACGGCTCCTATACCTACCGTATCACCGACGAGAACACCACGTCCATCGGCGGTAAGGAATGGTGGGGAGCGGCCCAGTACCTCTCGCCGATGATCAAGGTGACCGATTCCGAGAACCCCCTGTATAACCTGGGCTCCAAGATCAACACCCCGCGCTCCAAGATAGACCTCATCGACTACCAGACCGAGCGTCATTCCAGCAACCACTCCTTCAATGCGGAACTGAATCCCATAAAGGACCTGCACATCAAGAGCCTGTTCTCGTACTATAACTATTTCCGTTCAACATTCCGTTACGATCCCGGCAACCTGCCCAACCGTACGGTCAACCAGGGCGGCGACGCCCAGAGGGCGGAATACCACGAGAAATCAATGTCCACCGAAACCACGGCGATGTATCACGGCTCTTTCGGCAAACACACCCTCGTGCCGCTGGTAGGTTTCTCCACATATAATTTCGACACCCGCAACTTCTCCCTCTCGGGAAAGGGATATATGGACGACGAGGTGAAATGGAATAATATGAACGCCGTGCTCGACAAGCAGACCTATTCCGCGGGAACCTCCATGAGCGAACGCAAGAAGATGTCTTTCTTCGGCCGTCTCGACTGGAACTACGATTCCCGTTATTACATCACTGCGACCATGCGTTACGACGGTGCGTCGAACTTCGCGTCCAACCACAAATGGGCGCCTTTCCCGTCGGCGGCAATCAGGTGGAATATCTCTAACGAGCGCTTCATGAAGGCCCTGCCGTGGGTGAACAACCTATCCGTGAGGTTCTCCGCCGGCCGTACCGGAAACGATGCCATCAGCGCCTATTATTCCCTGGCCGCCCTGTCCTCCACCACCGGAGGATACATCTTCGACGGCACCCAGCCGGTATCGTTCTATCAGAGCAGACTCAATCAGCCGGAACTCACCTGGGAAAAGACAGATTCCTATAACCTGGCAATCGAAGGCTCCTTCCTGAAAGACAGGATCATCTTCACGGCAGAGGCATACAAGTCATACACTTCCGACCTTCTGCTCCAGGTTCAGGTGGCCCAGCAGACGGGCTTCCACAACCATATGATGAACCTCGGCAAGGTTTCCAACCAGGGCGTCGAGTTTACCCTTGACACTCGTAACATTGAAACCAAGAAGTTCCAGTGGACTACCACCTTCACGATTTCTCACAACGATCAGATGGTGCTCGACATCGGCTCCGAAGATTTCGTCTCCGCCCTGGATTCTCCGGGAAACAATCCGTACCGCATGTACGGCTATGTCGCAGGCTATCCCCTCAACTCCCTCTGGGGATTCAAGTACGCCGGCGTATGGAAGAACGACGAAGAGCGTGCCCGCAACGAGGTGACCAATTCCTATGTGAGCCTCACCTCCAAGTGGGAAGACGGAACGCCGCGCTACTATGATATCAACCACGACGGGGTACTCAACCAGCTCGACCTTATCTATCAGGGCAATGCCGATCCGTTCATCTACGGCGGTCTCCAGAACTCCTTCTACTGGAACAACTGGAAGCTGGGTGTTTACCTCTCGTATTCGCTGGGAGGAAAGATTTACAACTACGGCGAATTCTATATGTCGGGTGGTATGTACACCAACCAGTACCGGTATATGCTCAATTCCTGGCATCCCGAGAGGAATCCGGAAAGCAATATCCCCCGTGCCGGCTACACCGACGTCGCCATTCCTTCCGACTTCCTTATCCACGACGCTTCCTACCTGAGGATCAAGACCGTCAGCCTCGGCTACACCCTCAATCTCCAGAAGCGTTATCTCAGGGATATTACCTTCACGCTTTCCGGAGACAACCTGTATCTCTGGAAGAACTACAACGGCTTCGATCCGGACGTGAGTTCGGAGGGATCATCCTCTACCTTGCGTCGTGCGGATATCGGGGCATACCCGAAAGCCCGTACCATCACATTCTCGGTTCAAGTCAGATACTAATAGCCATGAAAAAATTATATAAGATTCTGATACTGGCCCTGGCTGTAACGTCCTGTTCCCTCGACGAGAACACCGACGCCCTTTCCACCCCGGACAACTTCTTCCGAAAGTATTCCGAATGCCAGAGCGTGGTGAACGGCTGTTACACGCCCATAAAGAGCATCTACACCGCACCCTTCTTCATGGCCACAGAGTGCGCGTCCGACATCATGTGGATAGCCTCCGGCACCCTGGACGCCCAGCTCGACATATCCCCGGTAAAGCCGCGTTTCGGCGCCACCGTGTGGGACCAGTGTTACCAGGGCATACGCCGCTGCAATTTCGCAGTTTACGGAATAGAAAAGACCGATGCCGTCACTGAAGAACAGAGGATGTCTCTCCTCTGCGAAGCCAAGGCGCTGCGCGGCCTGTACTACTGGTTGCTCACGTCCTTCTTCGGGGATGTCCCGTTCTACCTGGAACCGATTCTCGACAATGCCGCCCTCGAGCGGATCGCAGTCCTTCCCAGGATGTCGGCCGACACTACCAGGGCCGTTCTCGTGCGCGACCTGCAGCAGATAGCCCCGCTGGCCGCCCAGACACGTACGTCGGATAATGAAGGCGCCCGCCTGGGAGCATCCATGGCCTATATGCTCATAGCCGAGATGGCCGCATGGAACAAGGACTGGGACGCGGTCATCGAAGCGGTCGGCCATCTGGAAGACATCTACGGCGACCTCTCGAAATACGATCTCACCGAGAATACGCTCTGGCGCAACAAGAATACGCCGGAATCCATATTCGAAGTTCAGCACACCTACGTCGAAGGCGGACTCAACTACACCTCCAACGTGGCCTGCGTAACCACTCCCAAGCGCAACAAGGACGATATCTACGACGGAATTCATATTCCCGAACTCGGCAACGAGGCGACCACCTGGCAGAGCGCGCAGCCCTGTGTGTTCTTCAGCCAGGGCCTGCAGCCGAGAATGGGTAAAGACCTGCGCAAGGACATCAATTATGCCTGGGCTTACGAAGGCGAGATTTTCACCAGCCTGAAGAACGCGACCCGTCCGTGGATGGGACCCAAGTTCTGGTGCCCGGGAATGAAGGCCTCGGCCGACCACAACAACTACAAGGTGTTCCGCTATGCCGGTGCTCTGCTCCTCAAGGCTGAAGCCCTGTGCGAAACGGGCAGCAGCGCGGAAAGCGTGCGCTATCTGAATATGACACGTAACCGTGCGGGCCTTTCCGACTACGTCTTCCGTACCGACGTCCGTCTGCAGGAAGAGATACGTCTCGAGCGCGCCCGCGAACTCTTCGGCGAGTTCCAGCGCAAGTTCGACCTCGTTCGCTGGGACATCTGGTACAGGAGCGTGGTGGAATACAACGACTACGGCACTCTGCTGAACAACGTCCTTCCTTGCCACCGCTATTATCCCATCCCCGATACCCAGGTGGTTTATTCCAAGTATAACCTTGACAATAATGAATATGCGCAATACGGTATGTAAGATACTCGTCCTGGCGGCTATGGTTGCCGCCTGCGACAAGCCATATGAAATGGATCTTCCGCTTTCGGTGGACGGACGCCACATCACACTGTCGAAAGACGGCGGCTCCACCCACGTGCTGGTATATTCCACCGGAGACTGGACGGCGCATTTCGATCACAGCGTGCGCTGGGCGGCAATCGACCGCACTTCCGGCCACGGCAACTCCGAACTCGTCTTCTCGTTCGGCGCCAACTATGGCATCGCCCGCCAGGTTGGGATTGTGCTGGAGAGCGGCTCTGTGCGCGATACTGTCTTTATGTTGCAGAACGGTCCCGTCACCACCCCGTCGTTCCGTTTCACCGACGCTTCCGTTCCAATCCTGAGGGTTGGCGGAGAGGTGCGTGTATCGGCGACCAGCAACCTTTACTACAGCGCGGATGCGCTGGTGGCGAAGGCCATCTATACCACACCGGAAAACGTGAAGGACACCGTTGTCATCACCGGCAACGATTCCGACCCGTCGCACTGGATCCTATCCGCCACTCCCGCTTGGAACGGACTTGCTTTTACGGTGGCGGACAATGCTTCCGGGAGTCTGCGTAACGCACAGATTCTTATGAACATCAACGATCCCACCGGGCGTACGCTTAAGAGCGTGATAACCGTGAACCAGACCATGGACGGTCCGAAATTCACCCTCAAAAGCGTAAGCGGAACCTATGAAAAAGAGGCCGCGACCGTGACGGCGGAGACGACTCTCAACAATATCTATCCGTACGGCGTCTCCATCACGGTACCGGAGACCTGCGACTGGATAAGCGCCCTGCGGCTCACTTCCCAGGGCCTTCAGTTCAATCTGTCGGAAAACGTTTCCGGAAAACTGCGTTCGGCAAAGATCAGCATCGATTTCACCGATGATTCCGGAGCTAACGTAAAGGCATCATTTACTGTCATGCAAAAGGGTTAGTATATGAAAAAGACAATAATTATACTGGCATCTCTTCTCCTGCTTGCCGCCTGCAAGGTGGACGACTCCGCCTTCGTTCCTCTCGTGGAACTGGGTACTCCGGAGGAGTCTTATCTGCTCGAAGCGGACGGAGGAAAGATAGACCTTCAGATCTTCTCCAACAGCGACTATACCGTAAAGCTCGACAGGGAAGCCTCCTGGCTTACCCTCGGGGCGACCGAAGGCAGGGGTGACGGAGTTCTCTCCGTTACCGCAGCGCTCAACGAAGGTTTCCGCCGCATGGCCGGCGTGGTGCTCTGCTCGGAACTTGACACGCGTCGCGACACCGTGCTGATCAAGCAGAAAGGAATGATGGAAACCACCCTTTCCATCGCCAACACCTCAATAGTCGGAGCGGGTAAGGGCGGGACAACAGAGGCCCCGATCAATACCAATATCGACTTCAGCGAGATGCAGGTTGTCGTCAACTATCTGGAAGACAGCGACTGGATTACCGGAGTGACCATCGAAGGCGGGAACATAGAGATTACTACGCTTCCCAACGAAGACCCGGTAAAGGTGCGCACCGCCGCGATTGTCCTGTCTTTTATGGACGGTTGGGGCGAACTGTTCGAGCTGCAGCTTAACTTCTCCCAGAAAAACGCCAATGAGATCCTTGGCGAGCTCATCTCCCTGGCAGACCTCAAGAGCTTCTATGAGGACGGGGTCATCAACGAAGACATCCTCGTGGAAGGCATTGTGGTGAGCAATACTCCGGGCGGCAACGCCGGAGAGAACGAGCAGAAGACAACGTCTTCCATCGATTACAGCGGCAGCAAGAGCACCGTTTACCTGGAAGCTTACGACGGCAGCTGCGGGGTGATGCTCCTTACGGCCACTCCCGAAGACAACATCTTCAACCGTTATGACCACGTCACCGTCCGTATCAAGGGAACGGAACTGGAGAAAAACAAGGAACCGACCCGTTTCTGCGTCAAAGGCGTCGCATCATCGATGATTGTCTCCCAGACGGCCGGCAGCAAGAGCGACGTCCCGGTAAAAGTAAAGGCATTCAAAGACCTTACCGACGACGACATCTTCACGTACGTTACCCTGAAAGACGTGGAGTTCCCGCTGCGCAAGGGAGCCATCATGCCGATCAATGAGGGCTACTCCATTGCCAGCAACGTGAACCGCATAAGCAAGTATCCGCGTCTTCTTCGCGACAAGGATGGGAACAGCTTCTATATGTACACCAATTCCGTGTGTCTTTACCGTAACGACGGAACCCGCCTTCCATACGGCAGCGGCAATGTCTCGGGTGTGATAGTGCACGAGCGTTATTCCCGTTTCACCTGGAAGCAGGGAGCCGACCTTCTGGACATCGATATGGACCAGGAACTCGGGAACATCGGCCGCTACCAGATCCGCCATCAGGACAAGGAGGACATCTGGGGCGAGATGAATGACAGCGTGGAAGACAGCTTCTCCGCCCTGCTCACCGAGTACCGTTTCTGGAATCCGGATCCGGCCGACTCCGTGATGCGTCCGACCTATGGCACCAACGGCTGGTTCACTCACACATATCAGAAGAAATACACCGGATCCGACATCAAGGATTTCACTTATGATGTTGAGGATTTCCGCAGAGGCCAGCACCTGCAGTCGGAAGTGTGCTTCAGTTATCTCGGTCCGATGGGAATGAATGCCGACTATTTGTTCGGTCTCCATCCGGGCAATGTGAACGGACTCGGCATCGTGCTCGATCCGGCAAAAGAACACTGGAACGCGGAAATGGACGACTGGGTTGCGGAGAACAAGGACGGCAATCCAGAATGGATGGAAGGTTCTGTAACCGATGAGGAGAACAAAATCCGCATCGCCAACGGCGGTAACATGTTTGGCCGTACCTGGTGTGCAGCCGACACCTACTGCACTTTCCGTTCGCAGAACTGGTGGGACTACGACCTCGGCCGCGGTTACGCCTGGATGCTGAACTTCTCAACCGAGGGCGTTGCCACCGACCATCTGTCCCTCCAGATTTCCCAGCTCAATACCGCACAGAAGTTCTATGCTCCGCGTTATTGGAAAGCCGAATGGAGTGAAGTGGATTCGATGAATCCGGCCGATGACGATAAGTGGCATCTCATCGCCGAATACACTGTTCCCGACATTTCACAGTGGTCGAACACTCTGTACAGTTCGATTGTCGGATTCAAGTCGATGGACTTCCCCCTCCCGCTTGAAATGCTTGGAAAGCGCAATGTTTACATCCGTCTGATGCCCACGTCCGACGTCTGTTCCGACGGCGGCGACTATGCGGATGCCGTGATGGGGACCGAAACGGGCAGCGGCTATCACGATAACACTATAGAGTATATAGCAATACGTTATAACAAATAACCCTATTAAAACACAAAACAATGAAAAAGTTATTATTGATTGCGGCAGCAGCCATCGTGGCTTTCGCCGCCTGTCAGAAAGACCCGGAAGATACCGGCAAACAGGAAGCTAAGGCTCCCGTTCTGACAAAGATTCAGCCTTCAAGCGGCTACGCCGGAGACGTGGCGACCATTACCGGTGAGAACTTCTCCGCCAAAGCAGCTGACAACAAGGTTGTCGTCGGCACTGCCGAAGCTGAGGTGAAGGAAGCTACTGCTACCACCCTCAAGATCGTCCTTCCCGAGAATCCTGAAGGAGCGGCAAAGATTGCCGTTACCGTGGGCGGAAAGAGCTCCAAGGAGGATATCACTTTCACCTATCTGAAGCTCGTCCTTCCCATGACCGTGAGCGGAATCGCTCCTGCAGAGGCGAAGATCGGCGACGTGGTTGTCATTTCAGGTGAGAATTTCGGCACCGATCCCAGCGCTGTCACCGTTCTCTTCGGAGAGGCTGTAGCAGAGATCAAGACCATCACCGAAACCGCTATCACCGTCATCGTTCCCGAAGGGAATGGCGATGTGGCCGTTCTGGTGCTTAAGGGCGACGAGACATCCGATCCTCAGATGTTCACCTACAAGTTCGACCGCGTGATCACGATCACCGAGGTTTCCCCGCTTATGGTCACCAAGGATGACGAAGTTACCGTTGTGGGTACCGGTTTCACCGATAATGTTGAGGACGTAACCGTTCTTTTCGGTGAAACAGAGGCTACTGTCACCGTTTCCGGTGAAGACGGCATCAAGTTCGACGTCCCCGCCGGTCTTGAGAGCCTCAAGGATTACGAGATCACAATCAAGGTAGCGGGTGCAGCGCCGGTTACCGCAGGTCTCGTCCGTTTCTATCAGGTTGCGAAATATCGTGTTGATTGCGTCCTTGGTAATTTCACCAGCGGCACTTCCACCAACATCGAAGGTGTCGGCCTCGCGGCTAACATCGCAATGCCAGAATGTATGGCACTCAACCCCGACGGAACAGAGATCTGGACAACCAGCCGCGGCGGCTCCGGTGACTATCACGGAATTCAGCGCATCAATCTCACCAACATGGAGATGAAGATGGTTGCAACGAAAAATGAGATCGGCACGGGTAAATATCCTTGGGGAGGCGCATTCAACTCAAAGGGTGAGTTCCACGTGTGTCTTAAAGCTACCGGCTCTTTCGGTAAAGTTGTGGACGGCGAATACACCGCATACTCAATCTTCAAGGAAGACGGTACGACAAAGGCTGCTGCCGTCCCGATGACCTGCATCTTCGACGCCAGCGACAATATGTACATCGCAAACCGCGATGCCAAGGAAGTTGTGGTTGCATACGACGGAAAGTATGTCAAGTCCTATACTGATGCTCCGACCGGCATCTACACAATCGCTTTCAATCCCGAAAAGACCATCATCGCTGTCGGATGTAACGGCGGCTACAAGATGTCTCTGCTCGATGTTGAGAAAGGCGAGTACACCGTAGTTGCAGGAACAGGTACCAAGCCGACGAAGGATAATTATACCGATGGAGACGCGGGCAACCCGCAGTCTGCCATCATCGGCGCAATCTGCGGTATCTATTGGGACAACGACGGCTGTATCTATTTCAACGATCAGACCTCTCTTACCTTCCGTGTTCTCATCCCCGGAGTCGGTGGAGATTATTCCAAGGGTGTTGTCAAGACACTCGCCGGACAGCCTCTAACAAGTGGTTGTGTTGACGGCGACGGCCTCTCTGAAGTAAAATTCAGGGCCCAGGGCATGCTCACCAAGGATCCCAAGACCGGATTCTTCTATATGGCGGACGGCGGTAGCCATCGCGTTCGCAAGATTTCTGTCGTTGCAGAATAAACTATGAAAAGAATCCTGACACTCTGCACGTTTTTAGTGCTGTGTTTCAGTGCTGTGAGTTGGGGCGGCGAAAAGCCGCTCCGGCTCCTGTACTGGAATATCCAGAACGGAATGTGGTCGGGGCAGGAGGACAACTACAATGCCTTTGTCTCTTGGGTGAAGGAGCGCAGGCCGGACATCTGCGTCTGGTGCGAAGCCGAAACCATCTACAAGACAGGCACCGACAATAAACTGTCGGCGGAAGACCGTTATCTGGTGGGCGGGTGGAAGAAGCTCGCCCGCCGTTACGGTCACCGGTACATTTACGTGGGGGCGCACCGCGACAGTTACCCGCAGGTGATAACCTCGCGTTATCCCATCAGTAACATCGCTCGCATAACAGGTCCCACACCCGATTCGCTCGTGGTGCACGGGGCGGGATGGGCCAGGGTAAAAGTCCGCGGTAAAACCCTCAACATAGTCACTCTGCATGCGAGTCCCCTTGCGTATGATTTCCGGCTCAAGCATGCCCCGAAGGAAGACCAGAAAGCCGATGCCGCCCGCCATGGAGGCGACCGCTACCGCCGCATGGAAATGGAAATAATCTGCCGGAACACTGTCCTCACCGAGCCTGCTGCCTCCAAAGGCTACTGGCTGATGATGGGCGATTTCAATTCGGTGTCCCGCCTTGACAACGCCTTCTACTGCTACCCTGAGGACGACCTGCGCTTTCTCGCCCACGACTATATTCTCGACAATACCCCGTACCTTGACGTGGTGAAAGAAAAACACCCGGACGCTTTCTTCCGTTCCGCCCAGAGCAACACCCGCATCGACTTCGTTTACGCCACCCCGGCGCTTATGGACAGGGTGATCGGCGCAGACATCATTGAAGATACATATACTACGCCTGTGCGCAGTTCAGAGGTGCACGGCTTTTTCCTCCCGTCGGACCACCTGCCCATCCTGATAGATTTCTCTTTATGAAAAAACTCTGTTTTGTAAAAACATTTGCGATTCTTACAATGACGGCGTTAGTAGGAGCCGCCTGCCGGAAGCAAGAATCGGGAACAACTCCTGGCGGTGAGCAGTCGGAGATTGAGAATGTCTCAGCCGACAGTCTCAAGGCTGTTTTCGCAGAACCGGTGAGCAAGACAGCCTTCGTCGGCCCGGTGTATTCCTGGATGACGGACGACCGCATCCGGGTGGCAGCAGCCGAGGAAGGCACCATCGACTTCAAGTATTCAGGGATGCCGTCGGCAGGAGAGGTTACCTTTGTGAAAAATGAGTCTACTGCGAAAACGGTTCTGTTCGGCGCTGAAGGATTTGCCATATATCCTTCGCTTGCCGAGGAGAATTGCATTGTGGATGCGGGTACTATGACATTGAACCTCAAGAACCGTTACGACTGGTCAGAGGGTAATCTCGAGGCCCCGATGATTGCAAAAGTCCTTTCCGGAACGCCTCTCAGTTTTACCAATATGTGCGGCCTGCTCAAGGTTGTTTACACCAACATTCCTTCCGATGCCGCGAGCCTCGTTGTCGTGACGCCGGGCTACGAAACCACCAGTTCCCTGCAGGTTGTCGGCTGGAACGGCGCGTTCGAATCGGACACTCCATACCTGCAGGCGAGGTCTGGCGGAGACGGGGAAATAAACATATCGTTCCCTCCCGGTTCTTCATCGGAGAAAACCTTCTATATCCCGTTGCCCGTGGGGCCCGGAGCGTCACATCTGTATCCGAAAATCAGGCTGTATCTTGCAACCTTAGAGGGAGAACTCATCCCGGGAACGCTACGAACGGCGACAAACCTTCAAATTGAACGCACAGCAATCAAGCCTATGCCGGAAGTTCCTGTTCCAAGTCCGTATTCCGTAACGACGCTGTTCGGGCAGAAAGGCCGCAATACGGCTGCTGGCTCTAAAACCGGGGGAGATTACTCAAACGTGGTGATGGGCTGCCCTCGCGGTCTTGGCTGGATAAATCCCGGCCATACGGCATTCATTCTCGACCAGAACCAGAGCGTGCGTATCTGGAATCTCGATTCCAAAACGGTTTCCGAGCCACAAACCTATGAGAGTTCGTCCTATGTCCCGTGGTACGGCACTTATAGGGACGGTTTGGTTTATTTTGCGGAAAAAGCCCAGGGTAAGATTTATTCGTACAACGTTTCTTCCGGCGCATTCACCCTCCTGCGCTCCGATTATTCCGGAAAGAGCCCGGTGGACGTCAAATTCGATTCTGCCGGGAACGCCTATGTGGCGGTATGGGACAATTATGCAATTTATCGTTTCGACGGAGGAAACCTTAACGCAGCCTCGCCGTCGGCAACCTACAGTTTTGACGGCAAGCGTCCGCTAAGCATGGCGTTCGACCCTTATGGCGACATGATTGTCACAACCAACGGCGGCCAGGTGATTCGGCTCGACACTGTTAGTGGCGAGCAGGAGCTCATTGCCGGGGAAAAAGCCGCCAACACCATTGATGACGGCACTGCCGGTCGTCCCCGCACCGCCAAATTTACCAACAACCTGAATTCTGTTGTGGTTACTTCCGGAGGAGTCATCTACCTGGGAGACAATTACCGTTTGAGAAAGATAGTGCCCGGTCTGGCCGGTTACGCGGATGCAGTCGTATCTACCGTTGCCGGGTCGACACAGGCAGCCTATCGCGAGGTGGGCGACGGAGTAGGGAGTGGCGCTACATTCAATTCCTTCGGCGGCATGATGCTGAGTCCGGACGAATCGGTTCTCTATATGACCGAGCAGACGGGAGGCTATGTGCGGGAGATCTTCCTTGGTAACGCCGATGCTTCCGTTTCTCCCTCACCAAGGCTCAGAGCCGGAACATTCAATATCCGTTTCATAACCGACAAGGACACAGGCGACAGAGCATGGGACGTACGCAAGACCAAGGTGGTGCGCCTCATACAGGACTACGGCTTCGACGTTATCGGTTTCCAGGAGTCCACGTCTGATCAAAGGACTTACCTCAAGTCGCAGCTCTCCGGCTATTCTTTCCAGGAATCCGGCTATGAAGAGCCGTGCATCGCATGGAAGAGTTCCCGTTTTACCAAACTCGACTGGGGCCAGTTCTGGCTGAGTCCGAATCCGGACACGCCTAATTCGAAGCCTGGCTCGCCATGGATAGACGTTACCATCCCGCGCAGCCGCATCTGCATCTGGGTCAAGCTGCGCGACACACAGACAGGCAATACCCTTCTGTTTATGAATACTCACCTTGAGGTGTACTCGTCCGGTATTGCCGGAACAGGAGGCCTTTCGGAGGAAGAACTTGAGGAGCGTTGTGTCACGGTGAGGGACAAATCGGCCGAACTGATTATCGAAAGGGCAACAACCTTGAGCGGAGGAAGCATACCGACGATACTTGTGGGCGACATGAACAGCGCCACCACCGAATCTGGAAACGAGCGATTCAAGGCCTTCTTCACCGATGCCTACTACGACGACTTGCTGGTTGAAACTAACTGCAAATACGGCCCCGTAGCCACTTATAACGCATGGAGCGACACGGATGAGCAGGCGGCCAAGTGGTATCACCGCTACGATGACGTTTATTTCAAATGGGGCCTTGTTCCCGATTCATACAGGGTAATACGACGCAATTACGACGATGTTTTACCCTCCGATCACTGGCCGGTTTTAGTAGAATTTATGTTAAACTCATTATAATCAATCATTTATTATAACCATGAAAACAAAAAACTACCAAATTCCTCTCTGCGAGGAAATACTGCTCGCAGGAGAGGGTGTCATCTGTGCGTCCGTTCTTCTTCTTCCGACGGATTTGTCGTCCGGACTTGAAGATTGGAGCACTTTGAGTGAAGGTTCATGGGATTAAGGAGGAAAGTAACATGAAAAGCGTAAAATTCTTCCTTATGATTATTGTTGCCGCAGCGGCAGCTTTCGTATCATGTGACAAGGAATCCCGTGTTTCCGTTCCGGGAAGTGATGCCAAGGTGCAGACCCTCACCGCATGCTTCGCTCCCGGCGAAACCAAAACTGCGTTCGTGGGCGGTACCTACATGTGGAAGACAAACGACGATATCGTCGTCCGCAGCAGTAACGCCAATGGTTACTCCACATTCATATACACAGGTGACGACACGAATGGAGAAGCCATCTTCACCAATACTTCAGAAGATGTAATCACTTACGGGCAGAAATCATTCGCCATTTATCCTGGGAAGGTAAACGGTTCATATCCGTGCGAGGAAGACGGCTCCCTCAAGGTTGTCCTTGAGGATACCTATACCTGGGCGACGGGCAATGTGGAAGCACCGATGCTTGCCCGTGTCGAATCCGGCGAGCCCCTCCAGTTCAAGCATCTCGGCGGATGTCTCAAGGTTACCTACAAGTATATCCCACCCAAGGCCACGAAACTGGTTATAAAAGCTCCGGTGGTAGACGCCGAGCTTCTGGCTGCAGGTAAGAATACATACAAAATCTGCAAGACCATGAACCAGACATACAACTGGACGACGGCAGGTGGAGGTTTCGATCTGGATCCGGCCAACGTTCCCTATGTCAAGGCGTACGACCATTCCGGAGATTATAAGATTACGGTCAATATTTCCGCCGCAACGGCTGCCCAGAGGGCATCGGACGAAGGTGTTACCGTATATATTCCCCTTCCTGTGGGTCCCGTGGTCGTCAGTGAGAAGAACGTCTATCCCAAGATCCAGATGTGGCTTGCGTTTAACGACGACTCGGTTGTGCCGGGTTCTCTCAAGACTGCCACGAATGTGCAGATAGAGCGCGCCAGCATCAAGCCGATGCAGCCCATCGCGCTCACGAAGTACAGTGTGGCTACAATTGCTGGAAGAAACGGAACCGTGCAGAATGATCCAACAAAAAAAGTCAACGCCGAAGGCACTTCTGCAGTATTCGGCAATGTGAGGGGATTGGTGCTGAAAGACGCAAATACCCTTTATGCCCTCGATGCAAATTGCAACATTCGAAAGGTCGATATAAGTCCTTCCGGTTCATATGCCGTAACCACTTCATATAGCGAAACGGATAAAACCAATATTTCCGTTCCGTGGCGCGGTACCATGTATAATGGTAAACTATACTTTGCAGACAAAGACAAGTCCCGACTGATAGAATACACCGAAGGTAATACCCCGGAGAACAAAAAATCTTTGTGGGGTTTTCCGTCATCAGGCAATAAATCTCCCATGGATTTACAATTTGACTCAGAAGGCTATCCTTACGTTCCAATTCGTGATGCATTCAAGGTTTATAAACTGCCCAAAATCTTCACTGGAAGCACGCCTGCGGTCTTTGCGGATTTTTCCAGCGAAAATGCTGAGATTACAGGTGGTAAAGACATGCAGGTCAGCAGCATTTGCTTTGATTCTTCAGGTAATCTTCTTGTACTTACCATTAATAACGGTTGCTGCCTGTTCCGTGTCACCCCGGAAGGCAATATCAAGAAAATTGCCGGAGTCGGAACAGCTGCCGGCTCATTTGACGCTGTGGTGGACGGAAACGCCTTGACGTCCGCCACATTAACGGCCAGCATGTATGGTATCGCCATCGATACCGATGGCAGCATCTTCATAGGCAACCGCTGGTGTATCAGAAAGATAACGTTCGGAGGTCCGGATTATACCGAAGGCATTGTGACAACCATTGTGGGAAATACCACAACAGGTATTGTTGATGGAGTCGGAGGCGTTGCCTCTACTAAAGAAGTTTGTGACCTTGTATTTAACTCGGATCACTCAAAACTCTATTTCTCCGAACCGAATGCCGGAGTCATACGTGTTATCACCATCGAATAGGCCATGAAAAAACTGATTACAACGGCAATTGCCCTGCTGGCGGTACTTTCGGCGGGAGCGCAAAAGGCTCCGGAACGTGAATTCAATTATGTTGAAGCGACGGAGCTGACGATAACCGGAAAAGTGTTTCCCGATACTCCCAATCCGTATCATCGTATGGATACGGTGCGGTTCAACGCCGGATTCACCAAAGAGGAGAAATACCTGCTTAGGGACGCAGCGGGCATTGCCGTGGCATTCAGGACAGACGCCGATGAAATCCGCCTCCTTTCGAAGTACGCCCATGCGTACTTCGGAGGCGGAACCACCGGCTTCGCAGGCCGTGGCTTCGACCTGTACATAAGAAGAGATGGAATGTGGCTGTGGGCGGCATCGGCCCTTAACAACGACAACCGTCTTGAACAGCCCATGAAACTCATCCAGCATCTCCCGGAAGGCATGAAGGAATGCCTTGTATATCTTCCGGTGAGAAGCGAGATGAATTCCGTTAAAATAGGCGTCCCGGAAGATGCTCACATTGAGCCTATCCCCAATCCCTTCCGTTACAGGGTTGCCGTCTTTGGTTCCAGTTTCACCCACGGAGCCTCAACTTCCAAATCAGGAATGGCCTATCCCTCGATTCTTTCCAGGGAAACGGGAATACAGTTTCTCAATCTTGGAGTGAGCGGCCGCTGCCGTCTTCAGGACTACTTCGCGAAGGCTCTCTGTGAAGCTCCGGATGTGGACGCCTTCCTGTTTGATACTTTCTCGAATCCCACGCCTGACGAAATCAGAGACCGCCTTTTCCCCTTTATTGAAACGCTGCAATCTTCCCATCCCGGGAAACCCCTCATCTTCCAAAAGACCATTTACAGGGAACGCCGGAATTTCAATACCGAAGCCGAAGCATATGAATCCTCCCGAATGGATTTGGTGGATTCGCTCATGCGGGTCGCATGCAAACGATATAAGGATGTGTATTACGTAAAAACCACCAATGCCACGTCTCCGGACCATTACACCTCGGTGGACGGCACTCATCCCGGAGATTACGGATACACCCTGTGGGCTCGCTCCGTAAAAAAGCCCGTTCTCAGAATTCTCAGGAAATACGGTATTAAATGACTATGAAAAAGACACTGCTTATCGTTTCGCTCGCGCTGGTTTCCAGCCTTGCACTGGCCGGACCCGGAATTTCCGGGGCCGACAGGGAACGCGCCGCTGCGCTCGTGGCCCAAATGACTCTTGACGAGAAGATTGACTTCATCGCCGGCAAGACCGGCGGGTTCAGCACTTACGGCATTCCCCGGCTTGGCATTCCTGCCCTGTGGATGGCCGACGGCCCCCAGGGCGTGCGCAACATAGGCAGCACCTACATCCAAAGCACATTCTACCCCTGCGGGATGTCCGCCGCCGCCAGCTGGAACCGCGACGCGATGCGCCAGATGGGGGCCGGCATCGGCTGCGCCGCCAAGGCACACGGAGTGTCCATTATGCTGGGCCCTGGCGTCAACATCTACCGCAGCGCCCTGTGCGGACGCAATTTCGAGTATTTCGGGGAGGATCCGTACCTGACCGGCGAACTGGCCTTGAGCTATATCGAAGGGATGCAGGCAGAGGGAGTGATGGCTACCATCAAGCATTTCGCCCTGAACAACCAGGAATATGCCCGCCACAAGGTAAGCTCCGAAGCCGATGAGCGTACGATGAACGAAATCTACTTCCCCGCCTTCCGCAAGGCGGTGGAAGTGGGCGGCGTCGGCGCCGTAATGACCAGCTACAACCCGGTCAACGGGCAGCACGCGGCGGAGAATCCATGGCTTGTCCGCGACAACCTCCGCGCCTGGGGGCATAAAGGCATTGTGATGAGCGACTGGAATTCCACCTACCGCACACTGGATTTCCTGACCTCCGGGGTGGATCTGGAGATGCCCGGCGGGACGGTGGTCAAGGCCGGTTTCATTAAGCAACTGCTTGAGAACGGGGTGATTACGGAAGACGCTCTGGACGAAAAGTGCATCAACATTCTCTCGGCTTTCTCCGCTTTCGGTTTCCTTGACGGGCCGGTGGAACCGGACCCGGCTGCCGAAGACCCTTCCCTGTCGCAGCGGCGCGCCTATGAAATCGCACTGGAAGGCCCGGTGCTGCTGAAAAACGAGGATGGAATTCTGCCGCTTAAAGGCGGCCGTAAAAACCAGATTGTGGTGATGGGCCCCAATGCCAATGAAATCGTCTGCGGCGGCGGTTCTGGCTGGGTGAATCCGGAAGACGGAAAGGCCGTGACACTGGTGGACGGGCTCCGGAGACTGGGGAAAAACTGGGATATCGAAGTGCTTGGGTCTCCTCAGCCGGAAGTACTGAAAAAGGCTTCCGCAGTAATAGTTTCGCTGGGCTTCAACAGCGAGACCGAAAAGGAAGACCATGACCGGTCCTACAAACTGGACAGAAGCCAGTTGACTCTGTTGGAGCGTGTCACGGCATATACGGACAAGGTGATTGTAGTTGTGAATTCCGGCGGAGAATTCGACCTGGAACCTTGGAAAGACAAGGTAAAAGCCATCATCCTGGACTGGTATCCCGGACAGGAAGGCGGCAGCGCAATGGCAGCAATCCTGAGCGGCCAGGTTTCCCCTTCGGGCCGCCTGCCCTTCACTTTCTGGGGATCGCTCAACGCCAATCCGGTTCAAAAGTGGTATAAGCCCACGCCCAATGCCTATGCCGGAACGGGAAGGGTTTCCAGCCGTGACCAGGCGCAGTTCGCCACCTACGGGGAAGGCATATTCGTGGGGTATCGCGGAGTGGAGCATTTCGGCGTTCAGCCGCTCTATCCTTTTGGTTATGGGCTCACGTATTCGTCATTCGAGTATTCCGACGCCTCCGTAGTCCCTTCCGGGGAAGGATATGACGTATCCTTTACAGTACGCAACACCGGCAAGGTGGCGGCGAAGGAGGTGGCGCAGGTATATGTGTCGCCCGTGAATCCGTCCGTCATGAGGCCGGACAGGGAACTTAAGGGCTTCGACAAGCAGATGATTGACGCGGGTGCTACCGCCCGCTGTACCATCCATCTGGGCCCGGAAGCTTTCAGCTATTATGACGTAAAGTCGCATAGCTGGAAAGAGGATCCCGGGGAATACCGGATTCTTATCGGCGCATCGTCGCAGAATATCCTGCTTACGGTAAACCTTGATTGGAAACGACTTTGCATAGAGCAACAGATATCCGTGCAATGAAGAAAGTTTTGGGATTGTGGCTGCTATGCGCCTGTGCGGTTTCGTGCTGTGTGAATCATACAGCCGTAAACCGCGCCGAGGCCATTGCCGCCGAGATTCACAATCCAACCTCAAAGTATGTTCTGGTAGCGTGCCATCGCGGCGATTGGCGCAACTGGCCGGAGAATTCCATCCCTGCCATAGAGAGCGTCATTTCCATGGGGGCCGATATCGTGGAGATTGACATTCACATGACCGCGGACTCTGTCCTGGTGCTGTGCCACGACTCCGATGTGCGTCGAACAACCAATTTCAGGAAGGTGTTCCGGGATGATCCCGGCAAAAGCGCCAAGGTGTGCGATCTTACGCTCGCCGAGATCAAGTCCCTAAGCCTGAATCGCATGCACCAGGCGGCGGTGATAGACACCCTCCGTATGCCCACCTTGCGGGAGGCGTTGGAGTGCACCAGGGGCCGCATCTGCGTGAATATCGACAAGGGGTATGATTATTACGATATGGTCCTGGCACTGACGGAAGAACTTGGCGTGACCGGCCAGGTGCTCATCAAAGGCAAAAAACCTATAGAGGTTGTGAAGGCCGATATGGAAGCCCACCCGCACAATATGATGTACATGCCCATTGTGGACATCCAGAAAGAGAAGGGCAAGGCGCTGTTTGACAGCTATTTGGAACAGGGCGTTGTTCCTCTGGCCTACGAAGTGTGCTGGCAGAATAACGACGATGACGCTTTTGTATCGGCCTGCCGCCTCATCCGTGAGCAGGGCTCGAAAATCTGGGTGAACACCATCTGGGCCAGCCTTTGCGGCGGCGACGGCAATGATGACGATGCCGCTTTTCTTGCCGGGGACCCGGGAAAAGTGTATCAGCAGTACATTGACAAGGGCGTTTCCATGATTCAGACCGACCGCCCGGAACTGCTGATAGGCTGGCTTGCCAAACACGGGCTTCATTCACTTAAATAACGATGGATAATCTTCAAAAGAAATACAAGAACTACCGGATGCAGACGTTCATAGCCGCCACGCTGGGCTATGCACTGTACTATGTATGCCGCCTGTCCATGGGTGTGATGAAGCAACCGCTCATTGACGCGGGCCTGCTGTCGGCCACTCAGCTTGGCGTAATAGGCGCCTGCCTGTACTGGACCTATGCCGTGGGCAAACTGGTGAACGGCTTTCTTGCCGACAGCGCCAATATCAAGCGTTTTATGGCCACCGGGATCACCATTTCCGTAGGAATGAACTTCGCTATGGGAGTGATGGGTGTGAGCGCCATGAACGGACAGATATCCAACGCGGTGCTATTTAGCGCATTCTGCCTGCTGTGGGCCGGAAACGGCTGGGCACAAAGTATGGGCGCACCGGCTTGCATCGTTTCCCTGTCCCGTTGGATGCCGCTGAAGATACGGGGAACTTTCTACGGGGTTTTCAGTGCCTCCCACAATATCGGAGAAGGTCTGTCCTTCATATTTGTCGGCGCAATAGTGGCGGCCTTCGGCTGGAAGTGGGGTTTCTTCGGTGCCGCGCTGGCGGGATTGGCGGGGCTGGTACTGGTGCTGTTGTTCTTCCACAATTCGCCGGAAAGCAAGGGGCTTGCAGCCATAGAAGTGCTTTCCGGGGAGATGACGCAGGAGGAATATGAGCAGAAGGGCAGCGAAGGCAAACCCCGGGAACAGACCCGCAGCATGCAGCGCTCGGTAATCAAGAATCCCGGCGTATGGGTTTTGGCTGCAGCCAGTGCCTTCATGTACATGAGCCGATACGCTATAAATGAATGGGGAACAATCTTCCTTCAGGAGGCGAAAGGCTATAATCTGGCAGAAGCGGCTACGGTTATTGGCATCAATCCGGTTTTCGGTATCATCGGCACCGTGGTATCCGGCTGGCTCTCCGATGTTCTGTTCAAAGGAGACCGAAAGTACCCCGCCCTTGTGGCAGGTGTTTTGGAGGCCATTGCCCTTGCCCTGTTCCTGTATGGCGGACCGGCTAAGTGGGTGAATATATCGGCGATGATTCTCTTCGGCATTGCCATAGGCGTACTGATTGCCTTTCTTGGCGGCCTCATGGCCATTGACCTGGTGCCCCGCAAGGCTTCCGGCGCAGCTCTTGGCATTGTTGGTATCGCTTCATATGCGGCCGCCGGCCTCCAGAACGTTATAACCGGAGTGCTGATGGACAGCAATGCCGCCTCCGGAGCACACGATTTCCATTACGTGAGCATCTTCTGGCTTGGTTCGGCAATCATTTCTTTCCTGCTGCCATTGCTGAACTGGAAGCGCAAGCCTCAAAACACCGAATAGATGTTATGAAGAAGCCGGCCCTTTTTGTGCTTGCATTCACGATGTGTGCCGCTGCTGCCGCCCAGACCATCTGGTACGACGGTTTTCAGATGGGTTTGAGCGGCAAAGTGCTCCCTACGGAGAATCCATATCACCGGGCCGGTGCGGCGGTGCAAAAGGCGGGCGGAGAAGACAAGCCGATAACCATGGTGGCCAACATGGACGGGAAGGAGCACGAGCGCCTGATTTACCTTCCTATGTACAGTGAGCTTAAAGTGCTGAAAATCCTTAAAAAGTATGGTATCCGCGTCGCTCGGTGAAGAACATAGGCCACATCTCAAGCCGGTATTCCTCCTTGCGGAACCTGGAATGGCGCTGAAGTGACAGGCCGGTTTTCTGTGGCAAAACGAGTATTGTTTTGCCGCACTTTTCTTTACGGAATTTGGACGTTTGCGAAGCATTGTTTTCCTTTGCAGTGAAAGTCGACGAACGCAAACCGGATTCCTTACTATCGGCCCAACGGGAAGGAAATATACTTTGACCGGGAGGAAGTGGAAAGGTGGTTGCTCTCCAACCGCCACGCTACAGATGCGGAGTTGCACTCATTTGGCGTCATGAAGAAATTTTTGTAATTTTGTACGATATAGGTACGGACAGAGTGACATTGACGGCACTTTTTTATCTCCGGTTTTGTTACCCGTTTGTTACCCAACTCCACTTAATAATAGCATAAAAGGTTTAGAATTAATAACTTAATCGATACATTCAATATGGGTGCATTTCACGCTTATGACATCCGCGGTATCTACAACGTGGATTTTGACAAGGAAACCGCATACAAGGTAGGTTATTTCCTGCCGGAACTTTTGAAGGCAAATAAGGTCCTGGTGGGCCGCGACTGCCGCGTCTCCGGGCAGGAGATTCACGACTACCTTATCAAGGGCATCACGGATGCCGGTGCCGATGTAGACGATATCGGCCTCAGCAGCACGCCCCTTGTGTATTTTGGCACGGCCAATTATGGCTACAAGGCTTCGGTCCAGATTACCGCCAGCCACAACCCGCCGGAGTACAACGGTATGAAGGTAAGCCGTGAAAACGCCCTCCCGGTGGGCCTGGACACTGGTCTTGGCCAGATCAAGCAGTGGATAGACGAAGGCCGTCCCACCCCCAAGGCCGCAAAGCCCGGAAAGGTTACGGAGATTGACATCAAGCCTGATTATATTGCCTTCCTGAAGAAATACAAGGGAGACTACTCCAACCTCAAGATTGCCTTCGACCTTTCAAACGGCATGAGCTGCCTCTTTGCAAAGGAAATCTACAAGGGGGAGAACGCCACCTTCCTCTTCGACGAGATGGACGGCCGCTTCCCCAACCACGAACCCAACCCGCTGGTAGCCAAGAACGTAGAACCCCTCAAGAAGCTGGTGGCCGAGATTAAGGCCGATATCGGCGTCATCTACGACGGAGACGCCGACCGCGTGATGTTCGTAGACGACAAGGCCCGCTTTGTAGCACCGGATCTGGTAGTAGCCCTAATGGCCCGCTACTTCTGCGACGAGCGCGGAGAGAAGAACCCCCGCGTACTGCAGGAAATCCGTTCCAGCCTGGCCGTGGCCGAGGAACTCACCAAGAATTATGGCGCCGAGGTGCACACCTGGCGTGTGGGCCGTGCCTTCGCAGCCCCCAAACTCCGCGAGATCGACGGTCTCTGGGGCGGGGAAC